>JAUWGF010000043.1:0-11792 GCA_030606515.1 Deltaproteobacteria bacterium
CACCTTCGCCGAAGTGATACATCAAGCCGAGATTGTATTGGGCACCGGCATCCCCCTGTTCCGCGGCCTTGCTGCATACTGGAAACGCTTGCTCGTATTGACCATTTTTATAGAGCTGCTGGCAACGATCCGCCACATCATCCGCCCAGCCTGGGTTCACCCATCCGATAAGCGCCAGCCAGCAAGCCAGTGTCAGTTTAAAAAGGTATTTTTCCCCCATGATCAATCTCCCACGTCTGATTCCTTATAACAAAAAAGGGGCAACAATATTGATGCGAGCTTCTTTTTCATTAATTCATTCTGATAAAAAATCACTTTTTTGTGATTTGAGACGAAGTAGCGTTCCAAACAATACACTTTTATTTTTTAGCACTTTGGTGACTTTCAAGCCAAGGATTTTTCAGAGCCTTTGAAGAAAAAGGACCCAAGAGGAAAAATGGCGTTTTCCCACTTAAATTGGTATTGAAGGTTGGAAATAGGGTTGGAAAATTATTTTTATGCAAAGAAATAGGGACTCAGATTTTAGTCTAAGTCCCTGTTTTTATTCATGGCGTCCCCGACCGGATTTGAACCGGTGCTGCCGGCGTGAAAGGCCGGTGTCCTTGACCTGACTAGACGACGGGGACTCTGGTAGGCCGTGCTGGATTCGAACCAGCGACTCTCTGCTTAAAAGGCAGATACTCTTCCAACTGAGTTAACGGCCCTTTTTGAAAACTGGCCAATCAAATCAGGCGAGAAGTATCGTTATCATGCGTATTATGCCTTGTCAAGAAAACATAAATTAACAAACAAACCCTCATTTACTTGACGCCCTTAGTCAAGGGGACTAAAAATGCCAACCATGACCGAAAGATCCACTTATGCTCCCCCTCCACTAACTATAGGCGATGTAACCGCACCTGTTCCCATCATTCAGGGAGGCATGGGTGTTGGTGTGTCTATGGCAGGGCTGGCCTCTGCTGTAGCCAGAGCTGGAGGTATAGGCATCATAGCATCGGTCCTTATTGGTATGATCGAGGCGGACTTTTACAAAGACCCCCAAGGTGCCACCTTCCGGGCCCTGGAAAAACAAATCCGCCTAGCCAAAAAAGCGGCCCCCAATGGCATAATCGGTGTCAACATTATGGTTGCCCTTACTGACTACGAAGAAATTGTCCGCATCGCAGCAAAGGCAGGGGCGGATCTCATCATCAGCGGAGCAGGACTACCCCTCGGGCTCCCTGGGTTTTTACCTGAAGGCTGTAACACAAAGCTTGTCCCAATTGTCTCTTCAGGGCGTGCCGCCGGGATCATCTGCCGCAGATGGGTTTTGCATTTTTCCCGTCTCCCTGATGCCATTGTTGTTGAAGGCCCCAAGGCTGGAGGACACCTCGGATTTAGAGCAGAAGATATCGATTCCCCTGAAAACTATATTGAAAACCTCACATCTCAAGTCATTAAGGCAGTAAAACCCTTTGAACAGAAGGGGGGGCGGGCTATACCCGTAATTGCAGCCGGCGGGATATATACAGGTGAGGACATTTACAAGTTTATCCAGATGGGGGCGGCCGGCGTACAAATGGGAACTCGTTTTGTGGCCACTCATGAATGTGATGCCTCTGATAAGTTTAAGCAGGCCTACATCAAGGCGAAAAAGGAAGATGTTACCATAATCAACAGCCCTGTGGGCATGCCCGGAAGGGCCCTTAGGAGTAAATTTATTGAGAAGGCCAAGGCAGGGGAAAAAAGACCTCATCGATGCGTATGCAAATGTATCAAAACCTGCAATTATCCGGACACACCCTATTGCATCGGTATGGCCCTTATAAACGCCCAGAGAGGGAATATTAAATCGGGCTTTGTATTTTGCGGCTCAAACGTGTGGCGGGTAAACAAGATAGTCTCGGTCCGGGAACTCATGGATGAACTGGTGCAGGGTTACACAGAGACTGCCATGAAGGCCGCAGGGCCTAAATTATATCCATCCAGCCGTATGCATCCTCTCTCTCCCCATACTGCAAACCCGTAATTTCATCAAAGAGCCTCTGGGCCAGATCTCCGGTCTTGCCCCGGTTAATGGAGTAGTTTTCACCTTTATAATATAGGGCCCCTACAGGCGAAATGACTGCGGCTGTGCCGGTTCCAAAGCATTCCTTAAGGGCTTTGTTCTTTGCCTTCTCAAGGACCTCATTAATCGTAATCGGCCGCTCTTCGACTTTGAGCCCCCAGTCCCGGGCAAGGCGCAACACTGAATCCCTGGCAATGCCGGGTAATATGCTTCCACTTAGCTCAGGTGTGATCAGGGCGTCTTCCAGAAGGAAAAAAATGTTCATCGTCCCGACCTCTTCTACATAACGTCGCTCTGCCGCATCAAGCCACAGTACCTGGGTAAAACCAAGTTCTTTCGCTTTCTCAGAGGCCATGAGGCTTGCAGCATAGTTTCCAGCAGTCTTGGCCTCTCCCACGCCCCCTGAGACTGCCCTCACATACTTGTCTGTCACAAAGATCTTTACGGGATTAAATCCCTCAGCATAGTAGGCCCCCACCGGGCTCAATATTACTGACAGTAAATATTCTCTGGCAGGACGCACCCCCAAAAAGGCCTCAGTAGCGATCATGAACGGCCGCACATAAAGAGATGTACCCTTGGCCTCGGGCACCCAACGTTTCTCAATCCGTATGAGTGTCTTGATGGCTTGAAGGAGTTCGTCCTTGTCCACTTGAGGCATACACATACGCCAGGCTGAATAATTCAGCCGGTCCATATTTTCCCCTGCCCTGAATAGCCTGATTTTGTCATCCTTTCCACGGTAGGCCTTAAGTCCTTCGAATATGGCCTGACCATAGTGCAGACACGCTGAGGCAGGATCAAGAGAAAAGTCCCCATAGGGCACTATCCTGGCGTTGTGCCAGCCAATGTCTGTTTTATAATCCATTAAAAATATGTGGTCTGAAAGGTGTTTGCCAAAACTCAGGTTAGAAGAAAGGGGGAGATCTTTTCGTTCTGATTCGGGCAAAAGCTCTATTTCAATATCCATGATGAGATTCATCCTTTTCGGAGAAGTGAGTGATTCACTTTAGCCATGGTTTGCTCCCAATTCAATAGTTTGATTCCGCTGAAAAACCCAATCTGCAGCGTTGCATAAGAGCTGAAAGCCTGAAGACTGAAGCCGGAAGCTGAAAGCTGAAAGCCGGAAGCCGGAAGGCTGAAGCCTGAAGCTGAAAGCTGAAAGGGGTTGATTACAATAGCCCTTTGAGCTTTGAGCTTTGAGCCTTGAGCTGATTCAGGCAGCCGTTTATTTAACCAGAAGCGCACATAAATGGTCCTGAAGGCATCAGCCGGACCTATGGTATGGGGGGAGTAAGGAAGCCATAGAGGCGAGATGCCGGGGCGGGTGGCATTCCCGGAGATCAGGTCGTCATTTATAATTTCCGGCTGCAGATTATCAAAACGCACCACACCGCTAAAATCGACATAAGTCAGAGAAATGTCCAGGATAGGACGAATAACAGTAAGACGCCCATGGGCATCCTCCCCCAATTCTACAAGGCCCCAACGTCTTTCAGTAAAACTTTCAAACCATAGACCCTGCCGGTACTCGCCGGTTATCTTATCAAGCATCCGGGGTATAGTCCAGTCTTCATATGGCAAATTAACATAGGCCTTCACAGTGGCTTCGACCTCACTACTGCCCTGGATCGCCAGGTAACTCCAGTCATCATAATCCGGAAAATCCTGTCTGATCAGAGACCTTCCCCGGTCCTGGACAGCCCATACCCCATGGCAAACAGCACAGGCAACAAGGCCCGCGTCTTCCGGCCTGTGACCAATACGTTTCTGGTCCATGGGCGGTCCTGAATGAGATCCTGTTTTATCTTCCAGGTGGCAGTCCGTACAAGTTACATCCCGCTCCTTGCCACCGCATGGTCCTGAATGATGGCAGTCCGTACATCCCATACCTGCCGTCCTGTGTACATCAGGGGTCATATCATGCCACTCCATACCATAGGGCCTTTGAATGTGCTCACCCTCAACCAGGGGTACACGGTAATCATCTTCATAGTCCATCTCGAATCGTCCGTAGTAGTCCCAACCAACGAAATTCCCATAGTGGCAGGAAAGGCACCGAATATCCGGGACTTTCCCGCGGAATCTGTGATCCCAAGGCCCTTCGGCCTTGATACTCAGATGACATGCGGCACAGCCGGTCCCGCGAGTAGTGCCTATGTAATCGTCGCCATGGTAATAAACGTGGCATCGAAAGCACCTCCTCCTGAGCATATCCGAAACAAGTCCTTTTTCTGTACAGGGAGGCTCTTCTATGGGCAATTCCAGCAGAGTCGGCACCTGCTCACCAGGGAAAAAACCAGACCAAACCGCCCCTATCACACCTGACAGGGTAAAATGACCGGAGGAGCCGGCTGCAGTTACCTCCCTGGCGTGACATCTTCCACAGGCGCCGGCCATTCGGGATGGGTGGGATGGCATGGGAACCAAGCCATTGTGGGCCTGAGCGCGGGTATAACCTTCAGACGTCCCGTGATGACAGGCATTGCAGCCAATATCATGGGCAGGGTCCAACTCCACGCTGTGACATCGTCTGCAGCCTGATTTACCAAGGGATGAATCCATAAAGGGGGGCTGGCATGCGGAGAGCAGACACACTACAAGTATGTTAATATATAGACGAATCATTTAATTTTGGGTGCTGCCATAATAAGTGCCTAAAGTGAGCTAAAGTTATAAGTGCCTAAAGTTAATGTGTTGATCGTGTTTGATGTTACACTTTTTTATGCGACACACCAAATATTAAAATATCCTGAGCCGCCCGGTAGTCCGGCGGGAAAGCCATGCCTTCACACAAACATAATTTCAAAGCTGCTCTAGCCTATCTGGATAAGTTCCAGTTCCATGGTTTTCGTCTGGGCCTTGAGCGAATGACCAGCATATTGAATACATTTGGCAATCCAGAAAAAAACTATCCGTGTCTCCATGTGGCCGGTACAAACGGAAAAGGCTCTGTAAGCGCTATTATTGCAAGTATTTTACATGCGGCCGGATACAGGACAGGTCTCTACACGTCACCCCATCTATCATCCCTCAGAGAGAGATTCAGGATAGGGAATACCATGATTTCCGAGGAGGAGCTGAAAGAGCAGATCTGGAGGATCAGAGATTTCCTGGAAAGGGGCTATGAACTCAGCTATTTCGAGTTCACCACTGCAATAGCAATGGTCTGGTTTGCGGAGCAGGGAGCTGACCTGGTGATTTTTGAGACCGGTCTCGGAGGCAGGTTGGACGCCACTAACATAGTCACTCCCTTGGTCTCTGTTATTACAAATGTCTCCTTGGAGCACCAGGCCTTTCTGGGTAGCAGTATTCCTGAAATAGCCAGGGAAAAGGCGGGCATTATCAAGAAGGGTGTACCAGTGATCACCGGGGTCAGAGAGCAGCCTGCTCTCTCTGTGATATTGGACAGATGTCTTGAGCTGAATGCCCCGGCTTGGGAGCTTGGCCGTGACTTTGATGTAAAAGAGCATGGGAATTCGGGAATCGATTATAAAGGGGAATTTCTTAAAATCAACGGATTGGACCTGGCTCTGAAGGGAACGCATCAGGCCACAAACGCTGCTCTTGCCATAGCGGCCTGTGAGAGATTGATAAAGCAAGGATTCAGGGTCACTGATACCGCAGTCAGAAATGGATGCAGAGACGTCTATTGGCCGGGTCGCGGGGAGCTGCTGAAGGGGAGCTGCAGGGTGCTGCTTGATGGGGCCCATAACTTAGGTGGTTTACGGTCACTCAAAGACCTTCTTGCCCGGTTAAACACGACCCCAGGAGACAAGGACAGGAACTTCCATACTCTCCTTTGGGCCTGTTCTGATGAGGGCGGAGACAAGGACTTTGTAGCCATGCTCAGGCAGATAGCGTCTCTGTTCGGGCAAATCATCATCACAGAGCCCCCTGGCCCCAGGGTGCCGGTCACGTTAGAAACATGGAGAGGGAGTGACATCCCGAAAGATATGACTCTGGAACAAAGCTGGCAAAAGGCCCTGAATAAAGCCCTTTCAAACTGCGGCAAGGAGAACCTGCTCTGCGTGGCAGGCTCGCTTTACCTTGTAGGAGCGGTGAGAGAGGAATTGATGGAGAGAGAATTTGTTTGCATATAATGCAGCCCCAGCCAGGTCTGGCGCTTAACTCCCTCCATGTTGGTGCAGGCCCGTCTCAAGGCATACCTCTGGCCGATCAGGTACACTTTTTCTTCAGCCCTGGTTATAGCTGTATAGAACCATTTGTTGTTGAGCATTATAAAGTGTGAATTAGTAAGGGGAATGACCACAATACGATACTGGCTTCCCTGCGCCTTGTGGACTGTGAGAGCATAGGCCAGCTCGATTATATCCCCGAGATGGTCAAAATAGTATGCAACAACTATCCTTTCCGGATAGACAACATAAAACTGCTCAGTCTCAGGATCAATCTTTGAGATAAGGCCAACGTGCCCATTAAAGACCCGCCTGAACTCTTCAGACTCGAACTTTTTCCCCTGTTTTATGAACTTGGCCCAGGCCATTACCTGCATGTCCCTGTTCTGGAGATGAACTACCTTGTCACCTTCCCTTATTGTTATGCCTGCCCTTGTCACGCCGCCGCTTCCATGATTAAGGATGTCCTGAAGGTTTGTATTTAATATCTCTGTACCCAATTGACCTATTCTCATCGGAGTAAGCACCTGAAAGTCCCATACAGGGTGGTTGAGGCGTCCCTTATATTCCCTGGCAAGTTCAAGGACACGATCAAGGATGGCCTGATTATTTTCTTCTCTCAGGAGTTTTAGTTCTTTTTCTGTCCGGTCTCTCTTCAGTACGTAGATATTATGACGTTCTATCTTCTCAAAGGCAAAATCTCGCCACCCTGACGCCTCAACTTCCTTGGGGATCTTCCCCTGACGGATTTCGTTGGCAAAAAGGGTAAGCACGCTCCCTTCACTCTGGCGGTAGATCCGGGTAAGGTGCACTGCAGATATCAGCCCTGCGGCCAGCATGTCTCCAAACACGTTCCCTGCTCCTATCGGAGGGAGCTGTGCCGGGTCTCCCACAATCAACAAAAGGGTACCGGGCTTCAAGGCTTTGGCAAGGCGATAGAAAAGGGGCAGGCTCACCATGGATGCCTCATCCAGAACAACCACCCTGTGGGGTAATGGATTTTCCGGCCCGTGCTCGAATCTCCCTTCGCCTTTGTACTTGAGAAGGCTATGAATCGTCAGGGCATTGTACCCGGTTGCCTTTCTGAGTCTTGCTGAGGCCATGCCGGTAAAGGCACAGCAGATTATATTATCCCGGTCGGCATAGTGCCTTGAGAGAAGATCCAGCACGACCCGGCAGACCGTGGTCTTTCCTGTGCCGGCATAACCGGCAAGGCCAAAGACCATCCTGGGTTCGGTGGCGACCCGTAGTACTATCTCCCGCTGTTCAGGGGCAAATTCAATACCGACAGTACCCTCATAATGATCAAGGAATTCCTTCACCACATCAACAGGGATAACCGGCCTTTTGCACGCTTTTGATCTCGCAACAGAGAAGTCCCTGAGCCAGTCCTCCATATAGCGATAGGCGGAAAGACCTATTTTTCCCTTGTCATCCCGCACTAAGGTGCCGTCAAGGATCATGGGTTTCAGCACCCCCCTTATCAGGGATTCACCCGGAACCTTTTCATCTGTTGAAAGCACCTCTTTTACTGCCTGGATAAAGGTCTCATCAGGAAGATAAGAGTGGCCTTCTGTCTCTGCGGTCTCGACAAGTACGTGACTGACAGCCGCCCGGATCCTTTCAGGTGACTCAGGCTTGATTCCTAGTCCAAGGGCTATCCTGTCTGCTGTCTTAAAACCTATGCCCCTGACTTCAGTTAAGCTGTAAGGATCCCTCTTTACAGTCTCAAGCGCATGATCGCCAAAGTGATTGTATATCCTTATTAAAAGGTTGGGCGTTATCTTTCCGCCGTGTCCTGTCAGATACTCTGAAAGTGCTCTCAGGTTCCTATGCTTGTGCCAGGAGCGTTTAATAAGGGCAAGACGCTTTTGCTTTATCCCCTTGACCTTGAGAAGTTCCTCCGGCTGATGTTCCAGGATATGTAACAGCTCCTCTTCGCCGTAACGTTCCAAGAGCTGTATCGCTAGATTCTCCCCCAGTCCCTTCACTATCTTGGACAAAAAGAAAAGCAGTTCGCTTCCCATGAGATTACAGCTCGAAAAGGCAAACTGCCTGCCGTACCTGGTGACAGTCCAGGACCCGGAAAACTGAAATTCCGTGCCTTCCAGACCGGCCTGATTCAAAAGCTCAGGCACATGTCCTATGGCTGTGAATCTTGCTCCTTTGGCAGGATGTATCCTGAGAACAGCAAAGCCCGTATCAGGCGACGCATATGTAACCCGCTCAATGCGGCCACGAAGGGTCAGTTCTTGATTTGAAGACATAAGCACAATCGTATTATTAGCCACATATCCTTTTTATCACTACTGCAAGCGGCTTCGGATTCATCATAATAGAAAAGTAATAAGTGAGCCACTGCTTTGAAAATTGGTAAGCGTTCACGGAACGTTGAAATTAGAAATTGGAAATTTGGGAATGGTTCCACGCGTTGTGATATATCCGAGATATTTGTGGAATGTGCAAAACGATTTGAACCTCTGGAAAATCCGGCCCAATGCATCCGGCAATATCCCGTAGGGGCAGGCACGGGGGCCTGCCCCTACGTTATTTGAAAACGAATTGCATCACATACGGGAATACATCATCAACAACCCGGCCAAATGGGAATTGGACAGGAACGAATACAAGATTACCGGGTTGGAGCCAGGGCTGACATATTATTTTACAGTAACAGCGATGGATCTTGCCGGGCAGGAAATCGATGACTTGATCTTTATCCACCTCAAGGTAGCCAAGGTGACGGTATTCGGCGTGCCGAATGATGAGCCTCTTGCCAACCTCATGGATTTTGTTCGAGGGCAAGGTCCTCCCCTGGCCTTTTGTCCTCGGAAGAGATTTTCATTACCTGATAGCGTACAAAATCAAGCTGCGATGACTGTGGCTTCAGGGAGAGATACTTGTTATAAGCCTCAATGGCCTCGTTATTGTACCCCGAGGCAGAGGCCACTCTTGCAAAATCAAGTGCAGCAATGGCTTCAAAACCCAGTTGAGTCTCACTTGAAGACTTGTATGCCTGCCGGGCTTCATCCAGCTTTGCATCATCTTCTTGTAAATAGCCAAGGCCCATAAGAGCAGAATAATACAGGAAGCTGTCTTCAGAAAACTCCTGTTTAGCTTTGTTAAAACTTTTTTTTGCTGCTTCAACCTGTCCGGAGTCCCTTTGAACAGCTCCAAGGAGTAACAGCGCATGCTTGCCGACTACTGTGTGGCTATGATTATGAACCACTTTTTCCAAAGAAGAGATCATTTTTGCAGGATCCGGTTGCTGTATTGCAGTTCCCATGGCAGCAGCAGCCTGGTTCTCTTGCCTGGTTGTGTAAGCTGAGTAGCCGAACCACAATGATACAGCCAGAACAACTATTATTATTCCGGCTAATATTTCTCTCAGAAATTTCTGTAACGTATTTCTGACTTGAGGCGGAAGGCCGGATAAAATTTCTTCTAAAATGTTTTTTCCTTGATGCTCCGGAGCAATAGGCGTTTGGGCATTTGTAGACATCTGTTTTTATCTCTTTTTTTATTTTTATTATTTTTTGCCGAAGAAATCGTTCCACCTGAAGATGAGGGGATTAGCACCATCCTTTAACTCGGCACTATCAATAACAGAGCCGATGAAAAGGGTATGGTCTCCGGCTTCATAGGTATGAACTAGCTCACATTCCACATAGGCATAAGCCGATTCCAGAATCGGAGAGCCCTTTAAGGCGTTTGTATAGCGCATTCCTTTGAACTTGTCGGTTTTATGCCCACTCTTAAAACCGAAATGTTTTGCCACATCCTTTGACTCCACCGGCAGCGCATTAATGCAAAAGTAACCGGACTCCTTGATCAGGCCGTGAGTATAACGCTGAGGAGCAATAGATACCGCAATCATCGCCGGCTTAAGAGAGACCTGTGTGACCCATGCTGCTGTCATTCCGTTTATCTTGTCTCCGGACCTGACTGTCACAACCGAGACGCCTGTAGGAATGGTTTTTGTAATGAGTTCCTGCATGAAAATTCTCCTTGACACATTTTCCAAAATGGTTAATAGGTATCGCGCTACATGGCGGTGTAGCTCAGCAGGTTAGAGCATGCGGCTCATATCCGCAGAGTCCGGGGTTCAAGTCCCTGCACCGCCACCAACTTCTAACAGTCATATCTTGATTCCATATCATAATACCCAAATCAAGTCGGAGTTGCTATACTTATGAAGCTTTTTGTGACCTTGATAGGTTTATTAATGGTTGTTGAAGGACTCCCCTATTTTGCCTTTCCTGAAAAGATGCAGGCCCTTATGAGGCAAATTGAAAAAATGAATCCGGATCATTTGAGATTGGTCGGTTTTATTTCCACCTTGATCGGTCTAGTGATATGCTATATTGCCCAAAGGGCCGATATTTTCTCATGATAGCAGACTTCAGTCTAGTTGAATATGATTATCATTTGCCTCCTCACCTGATTGCCCAGTATCCTTTGGGTGATCGGTCGTCTTCCCGCTTGATGGTACTCGACCGGAACACCGGCAAAGTAAGCCATCGGACCTTTCGTGACCTATTAGATTACATGGAACCGGGGGACTGTCTTATTCTCAACGACAGCAAGGTATTTCCAGCTCGACTTAATTGTATAAAATCAACAGGGGGAAAAGTAGAGTTTTTTCTACTTCATTTTCCGAGAGAAAATGGGAATGGTGTGGCCTTTGCCAGGGCCCTGTATCGCAGCTCAAAACCGGTAAGACAGGGCCAAAAGATCCGTTGCAAAGGTCCCTTGGAGATAGAGGTCCTGAAAGTCAGTTCCGCGGGCCAGGTTGATGTAAAACTTGTGTACCAGTGTGAACTGTTATTAGCCTTAAAATCCTGTGGAGATATTCCCCTTCCACCATATATTAGGCGTTCTCCGGTTCCTTCTGACGTAGAACAATATCAAACAATTTATGCCAGAGAGATAGGCTCGGTAGCCGCCCCTACAGCAGGATTCCATTTTACTGAAGAGCAATTACTTCTTGCAAGGGAAAAGAATATTAATATCGCCTGGATAACACTCCATGTCGGTTATGGCACCTTTGCTCCGGTAAGGACATCCGACATACGCAAGCACAGGATTCACCATGAATGGGTCTCAGTACCTGAGAGTACTGTGGAAAAGATAATTTCCACCCGCAAGACAGGCGGCCGGGTTATTGCAATAGGCACAACTACAGTCAGGGCCTTAGAGGCAACAGTAAATGGTACAGGTGGGATAAATGCCTTTCAGGGATTATGTGACCTGTATATTCTACCTGGTCGTCGTTTCCAGGTCGTTGATTGCTTAATTACCAACTTCCACCTGCCGAAATCCTCATTGTTGATATTAGTTTCTGCCTTTGCAGGCAGGGACAGGATTCTCTCCGCCTATAAAAAGGCCATGAACACTGGATATAGATTTTTCAGTTACGGCGACGCAATGTTTATCATGTAGACAGGAGTGCTCCTTCCGGCTCCATACAACATCGCGCCAAATGTGTTGACAAAATAAATTCAAGTGGTTATGAATTAGCTCGCTTTTTGGCTTCTTGAGATAGAAGTCCTTCAGATGCGGGGTGGAGCAGTCTGGTAGCTCGTCGGGCTCATAACCCGAAGGTC
>JAUWGF010000064.1:0-8612 GCA_030606515.1 Deltaproteobacteria bacterium
TTACTTTCACAGTATTGCCGACTTTTTGCGTATATTTTTTGGGTACTTGTATCAAGCCATTTTTTATTTTTGTTTTAAATTCATAGGCTTCCATAGTTTGGCACCTCCCGCAATTGGTTAAGAGGATAAGCGACAAAATAAACAATTTTATTTCTTTTTATCATTAATTTTCTATTGTTACAATAGTACATCTCGTCCCATGGTTGATCAGCTCCGTATTCATGCCCAAGCTGGGCGTAGACCTTGAGTACTAGGGGAATAACGCCATTTCTGAATGAACTTACAGGTACTTTTGAACCTCTTTGAGTTCTTCAGTCTTTGCGGCCAGTACCACTGCGAAAGTAGTAACTACAAGAAAATGCACAACTTCCGCTCCAAGCTGACCCATCTTCCCAACTGCCAATTGACAAAATAACCTGCGTGTCGGGCTATTCGCCCTGACAAGCATTGGGACACCTTTTGGGACAATTCAGAAAACTCGTTGTTGACTGAGTCGAATTAATTTTTCATTATCCCCAATTTCCATGCCAACCTGAGGGTAACTGGACCAGTCGCCAACAAATTTCTTTTTTTACCACGGCCAGATCTTTTTTACTACAGAGAAACATAGAGCAGGTTTTCCCATGGCCGGGAGACGATTGCCAGGGAAAAAGTCCGTCCGGCTTCGCCGGTTGAAATTGCTTACACCCCTGTCTCAAAGGTAGTGTCAAGATAATGAGCCATGGAAATTGCGGGCCGTGATTGACTAGATTGATAAGTGTGATAACGGTATGAGCAAATGAAACGCTATTTATTCATTGTTAATCCTAATGCCGGCCGCGGTAAAGGGCAAAAAATAATCCCCGTATTGAAAGATTATTTGCATCGGCACAGTATACCCCACGAAGTATGGGAAACCAGCGCTCGCTTGGAAGCCGTCGTCTTCACTCAGGATGGGATTAAGGCTGGCTTCGATGTTCTGGTCGCTGTGGGCGGCGACGGCACCATCCATGAGGTAGCTAACGGCATCATACGTTCAAACGAATCGAGACCCTTAGGTGCCATTCGGGTCGGTTCGGGCAATGATTTCCTGCGCTATTTCAAGTTCCCGACAGACCTCGAACAAGCGATGGCGATCTTACTACAAGGACGGGAAATAACCATTGACGCTGGTAAGGTGGGAAACCATTATTTTGTCAATGCCATTGGCGTCGGGTTTGATGCCGAAGTGGGCTATGAAATGCTTAAAATCCAATGGTTGGCCGGTACGGCAGTTTATGTGTATGCTGCTTTCAAACGATTGCTGAAATTCCGGACACCCTATGTCAAAATTGTGGCAGATGATTTCACCTTTGAAGGACCCATAACCCTCGTTACTGTGGGTAACGGTACCTCCTCTGGTGGCGGTTTCATGCTGACCCCGCAGGCAAAGATGGATGACGGCTGGTTTGATGTCTGTCTGGTTAAAGCCGTTCCTCGCTGGAAAGTTATGACCATTTTACTGCGCGTATTGACCGGCGGCCATATCCACCATCCCGATGTGATTATGACCCGTGCTAAAAAAGTGGTGATCGACAGTACACAGGATGAATTGTTAGCCCATCTTGAGGGCGAATTTGCAGACCTGGATCCGCATCATATAGAAGTCAATCTGATCCGGAGCTGTCTGCGGGTTATTGTGCCGTGAATAGTTTAATCTGACATGGAAGCAATCCGCCGATGCCCAACCGAGTTCATCCCGCAGGTATTCGGCGGTGGTCTGCTGAACTAAGGCGTCTTCGGTAAATGGCATGGTCATCGCGCAGGCCTATTTGTCTCCTTGCTCGCGCGTCACCGGCTTTTCAACAATTTTCCCATCTTCGTAAATCACAATCCCGTGGCCGAAACGCCGCGCCCTCTCTCGCGCCCGTTCAGCGGCCCTCCGCATAGCCAATTCGGCATTTCGGAAATCAGGATCGGAGAGCCGGAAGGGACTCTGTGCCTTTTCTTTCTCCTTCATCATTTGCACCCTTCTTCAATTAAGACAGGCCATTCCGCTGAATTATCATAAACTGCCCATTCATCAACAACTTCTTTGAACTAGAGGACGCCATTTCTGAATGAACTTATAAATCTTTGTCTCTTCAATCTCAGGCCCTATTATGTGGTGGAGTGTACTAGGGATATTTACAGGTATTCCTCAAGGAGTTTATAAGAATAATAATAACTTACGAGATTAGGCAACATGTTGAATCAAATTCTTATCTAATTCAAGCGTATAAGATAATATAGTTCTAATATCCATCTTCTTCGATGCTTTAAGAATCTCTATACCGACTAATTTACCTTCTGAGGTTGTATCTAAATTAACACCTTCTGAAATCTCTATAACTCCCTCCGGAGTTTCCTCACCTAGTTTTAGATACAAAGCATCTACTTCATCATCATAATACACTTTCATTGTTTTCTCCCTTTTTTCAAAGGATAATTTGTTATCATTGTTATAATTTCACCTTCAACAGAGACAACAATTTTCAAGGGAAGCTCAAACCCTGTAACATCTTCCATAATCTCATGTTCTCCTTGGGAAAGCTCCATTTTTCCAGCACACGTTCGGCCAGGCTTTTTCCCCTGATCGTCGGCGCAAGTGCCCACTCCGGGGTTTCTTGCCTGTCCAGCGAACGCCTTCGAGTGATAACAGATGGCGCAAGCCGGATTCTTCAACATGAGAAATCGGTGACAATTTGGCCAGAGGCTTTCGGTGAGATGTGACCTCAAAGGTTTGTCTCTGTTTGACCAATCGAAGGTATTTGGAAAGACCGTTTTTTAACTCCCTCACGGAAACCTGCATGGCAATTTTCCCTTAGATCGTCAACTGATATTTTACCTACATATTACCATATCTCTCCTATTTCCCTAAAATATCTTTCTGGATGTAACCCATCACAGTATTCAGACGCCGGAAAAGTGTGGAAGGGACAGGGGGCTTTGATATGAGCGACTTTGAGCATTTCTTGCAGATTCTTGGCGAAGCGGAGCGTCCGGAAGTTGCGTTTGTTTGACCGAGCGTAGCGAGGGAGTTTCGCAACTTCCAGCGTAGTGAGCCTTAGAAGATGCAGAAATGCTCAATTGGACCGAATAGCAAGGCCCCTGTCTCTGTGATTGGTTACCTCTGGATTATTGCTTGAGCCGCTTGCATATTGGAATCATACCTTCCATTTTGCATTTATCGACCATTCTTTTCAGCTTTTCCAGGTTGTTATGCCGAGAGGAAACCTAAACAGTCATGAGGGGCATTTCACCACCCCTGAGAATTTAAATTCGCCACCCGCTCGGCGTGCTCGCTCGACACACACAGACGAACACAGACTTTTGGGGTTACTGATTGAGCACGACCTTGCCCTTTGGCTGCGTTATGCAGATTGGGGATATGGACTTTGCGGCAAGAGACCTTAACGATTTTTGGCAAAATGCGTTTCTTGAATCACCCCTGCAATCAATTCAGGAATGAAGTCATCATCATGTGGCACATCAAAAATGCCGCTGTGTGAAGGGTCTATGGGTTCCGGTTGATGCAGAACCCTTACTTCCAATTCAGTTGGACTATTCTGGCGAATGTAATCACGCATTTTCCCGACATTTAATACGGCTATCTTGGCTTTTGCCCCTAATGATATCTTTGAATCAAGAATCCCACGAATTACTTTAATCTCCGCTTCGCGGTTCGGCTGGCCCAGGAATTCTAGCCAGTTTACAGACAGATATTCATCCACAGTTCGCAATTGAAATGCTGCAGCAGTAACACGACCGTCTTCCGTAATTCGAATTCCTGAACAATACCGTGAAATATGGTCCTGATCAGGTAACGGATCACCCTTCATCGCGTTCTACCTGTTGCAACGACCACTTCAATACGCCGTACGGTCTTACTATCTCAATTAAAGCCTCAACTGAAACGATTCCTGAAAACCTGCTCGTCTTCATGGGATGCTTTGAATCTGGTGCAAAAACCACAAAACGAGCATTTCCATCGGGTGAAAATTCAATTGCAAAATGACGGTTCCTCGCCGCATGCCACTCAACCCTAATATTTCCAGAAGGAGACAACACGACATCGGGATATACCAAATTGGGTGTAGAAATAAGAAGATAAACGAACCAGCGCAACGATTCAGATGATATAGGACTTTGATAAGGGTATTCTTCCTGGCTCGCCTCAACTAAGTATTCAAGGCGGTTAGCCAGTCTTTCGGCAAAAGGAATGCGTTTCTGACTACGAATATATGAGATGAGTTCAACAATCTTATTTTCGTCGCTTCGCTGTTCCTCAAGTTGATCAAAAAGCTCCCCGGCAATTTCCCTGCTTTTATTAGGTTCATTCGGGAGATAAAGGTAAATATTTGTCTCAGGCTGGACCTCTTCGGACCATTCAGAGGACTTCGTGAACACATTGCCAGTTCGAATCCCCACCAACCTAATCTTGGCCTTGGATTCAGGTACCAAAGGAAACTCAAAATCTCCTAAGCCTGGATAGGTCACACTACAGGGCTCTGAATTCACTTCAATGCTATGCAGCATCGCTATCCTCTCTTTGCCAAACCTCAGTTTGGATCTTTTTGCCAGTTAAATCAGCAAACCCGCAGACAATCCATTTCCGGGCCATCTCATACCATTCCCAAACCGTGTCGATGGATTTATCTGGACCAATTCCAGTTGCCTTTAACTCCAGCACCAAAATCTCCTGTTTATCAATTTTTCTGGTTCCTTGTTTAAGATCGACTGACAACCTTCCTTTGTCTTCAAAGTCAAAAAGCGCTTTCCATCCCATGTTAACTGGGTCTGGCAAAAATCGTGCTTCGTCGGAACGCCAATTCAGATCCGGCAAAACAAGACCAACATCTTTAACAGATTCCCAGCCTTGTGATCCAGGAATATGATTAATATATGCAAGTTCACACTCGACAGGATTAACAGCACCCAAACCAGCCTCGTCAACAAATTTTGCGAATTTTTGCAAGTTGTCCTTAAATCCATCCATAACTTTCTCAAAACGAGGATAAACGTCATCTGGCCTTATTCTTCGCCAGTTATAGAGAAATCGATCGTCTTGTATTTGAATAACTCTGTCTTCATTTTTGTGAATAAACCAAATCCGAGGCAAGGGAAAGTGGCTTAATTCCAAAGCTGCTGGAATCGGCCCTAACGGAACTGCGTGCTCACATTTTGGAAATTCGAGAAGAATTTTATCCCAAAATAAACCCAAATGGGGCGCCTTAAACTCGCTAAGGCGCTCAAAGGTAATTCCGCACACAACCTCAATTATGGGAGGGTTCTTATAACTGGGTAAATAGTCGGGGTTATTTTTGCCTTTCAAGAGCCAACCTCACGAGTAGGGAGATCCCTAAGCAGAGCCTCGGGATCAGGAGTTAGCCACTAAATCCACCACGAACCATTTTTTATTACTCTTATCGGCTAAACGCAAGTTAAAAGTAGATAAATTGCTTGAAAAAACCGTCTGTGGCTGATTAAAAAAGTATTTTCACGCTAAAACAGATCCATTTGCACCGCCTTGTCTTCCCCCGATGCCTTTGCCCTTGAGCCACGCAATTCTTTCCTCTCCTCTTCGGAAAAGATGCAGATCTTTCCGTAAAGCCCGTCGTGACCGGGACTTATCTTTATCTCACCCTTTCTCATACGCAGTATTCCTTCTAAAATCCTTTCCGGTACAAAGCGCTGAAGCTCCTCCTCATTCTTCCAGAGGAGTATATTCATCTCAGATTCTCCAAGCTGAATCAGTCTCTGGTACTCTTTTTTTACTCTACCCGTGATGCTGCGCACACCAAATGTCTCAGCGACAATCTCCTCAAGAGGTACAAGGTGTACACAGGGCTTTGCAGTTTCAGGAATAAAGCCTTCAGGCCTGTCAGCAAGCTCCTCTATCCGATGCAGAACACCTACTGTGAGATTCTGGCCGCATACCGGACACTTGCCTTTGTGCTTAATAGTCTCCTGTGGTTTCATACAGATATTGCAGGCCCTGTGACCATCCAAGTGATATTTACCCTCTTCCGGAAAAAACTCGATGGTCCCCTCGAAACCACGGCCCGGGTCCTTGATGGCAGCAATAATTGCTTCATAGGTGTGCTCGCAGGAAAAGCAATTTGCTTCCCTTGCCAGCTTGGAGGGGGAATGGGCATCGGAGTTTGAAAGCAGGGTGTATTGATCCAGGGCGGACAGCCGCCAGTTCATCTGAGGATCTGAAGAGAGTCCGGTCTCCAGTGCGAAAATATGCTCGCTTTGTTCCTCAAAGCACTCTTCCAGTGTGTCAAAGCCGGATTTTGCACCAAACAGAGAAAACCATGGAGTCCAGATATGTGCCGGCAATACAAAGCAGTCAGATGATACTTCCATTATTATTCTGACAAGTTCCTTTACCGGAAAGCCGAGGATTGGACGGCCATCTGAAGTGATATTCCCTATTGAACCAACACGGTCCTGGATCTCTTCTACCACCTGGAAATCAGGTGCGAAGAAAACCGTATGTATCCTGCGACTCCTTCCACCCTGGGTGAAAATGTTGGACACCTCAGAAGTAAGGATGAATTTTGTACCCTCAGGGTCGTCTTTGCAGACATAGAGTCCTGTACCCTCAGGCTCCAATTCCTCCCTTAATTCTTCAAGATACCCCGGATGGGTGAAGTCACCCGTGCCGACAACAGATAATCCTTTCTGCTTGGCGAAACGATTAATAATACCTGGATGCATATCAGGACTTGTTGCCCTGCTGAAGTGGGAATGAATGTGAAAATCAGCAAGAAAAGCACCTTGTTTCCATTGAAAAACCGGATAAGTCATTTTTAATCTCTCCTCAATCGCTCAATTCAGGTTCTATATAACACCTTTGCAACAAGAGGCTCCAGCAAAACCCTAGGTTTTGCTGAATACTCGTTAGACAATTTTTTTTCTCCTCTATGGATATCAAGTATTGACCGCTGGGATACAAAAGTTTAGCTTACCTTGTATCTTTAAATCATTAAGTATCCATTTTCAGGAGAAAGCTGTGCAGGATGAATTAGGACTATACTACAATCCAATCCTGGAGAACAAAAAGATCCGCATGTATGTTCGAGCCGGCTCTGATAATGTAGAATTCAGGATGTGGAATGCGGATGATCCCGGCATGTGGGATGATCATGGCTGGATTGAATGGTCTGCAATTCAGCAGGCAGCCGATTTATATAAGGAAGAAGGAAGGGGAAAGCCCCCGCTTCATCTCTATGATATTGAAATAGCTGAACGCTTGCTGAAAGATAGTTTATTATTTAAGTAACCCTGAACCTTTGAACCCTGAACCTTTGAACGCCTTCATATTTAAGTAACAGGCCTTAGAGATTGACAAATCACATTAATATATCTTCTTTTCGTAATCTTGATTGGTTCTTCCCTGGAATTTCAGAGCATTATAAAGGTCTCTTCATCAAAGACTCTGAGGTGTGGACTGCCCTTGACCTACTCAAGGAATATATCCGCAAGATCATCAGGCCAAACCTCGAAAAAACGATAATGCCGGGAATTCCCCTGTCTACGCACCTCGTCTTGCTATCAAAAGGGTGGATGCGTGATGGTTTTGAGGTTGTCTGCAATGAGGCCACCAAAGGCAAACTCGAAGTACGGGTTAATGGAGAACCCGTTCCACAGGCCTCCCTTGTCTGCGCAGGCGCAGTATTTACAGATGACCGGATACAGATAGGGAAAGGGGTCTTTATTGAATCCGGTGCAATGATCAAGGGACCAAGCATTATTGGAGACCACACGGAGATCAGGCAGGGGGCTTACATGCGCGGAGATTGCCTGATTGGAAAAAATTGTGTAATTGGACATACTACTGAGGTTAAGCACTCTGTGTTTTTAGATGGGTCAAAGGCCGGGCATTTTGCCTATATCGGTGACAGTATCCTCGGTAGAGACGTAAACCTCGGAGCAGGCACGAAATTTGCTAATTTGCGCTTTGCATCCGGAAATGTATCCATCAAAATCGAAGGGAGTTCAATCGATACCGGAAGGCGTAAGCTTGGAGCCATCCTTGGGGACAATGCACAAACCGGATGTAATGCCGTTACAAATCCGGGCACACTGGTTGGATTGGACTCAGTAATAGCCCCTAATACCACGGTAAGGCCCGGATTTTACGCACCTTGTTCCGTAATCCGCTAGCTCTTGAGTTTTGCAAGCGGTTCTCTTGTCTTTTATTTCATATAGGAATTCACATAGAAAAGGAGAAATAAATGAAACTAGTTAGTTCGCGCAGATTCACTTTTAAAATGTTCCTGGCATTGGTGGGATTTTCCTTCATTTTTGGCCTTTGCAGCAACACCTTTGCATCTGATGAAAAGGGGAATATCCTTGCACAGGTAGGTTCCTACAAACTCACCCTTGAAGAATTTGAGACTCAGATCCAGTCTCTGCCACCTCAATTGCAGATGGCCTTGCTTAGAAATCCACAGTTGAAAGAGCAATTTCTGGACAGATGGGTAGATATCACTCTCATAGCCCAGGAAGCCAGGGATAAAAAGCTGGACCAGGACCCTGAAGTTCAGGCCAAGATAGAGGATATCATGAACGCCGTTCTGGCCCAGGAATTCTTGCAAAGGGAG
>JAUWGF010000132.1:0-5503 GCA_030606515.1 Deltaproteobacteria bacterium
GAGCGTTACAGAAATGAAGTGCTGTCCTTCTTAAAGGACCCCCTGGATGACCTCTGCATCTCAAGGCCCGTCAGCCGTCTCACGTGGGGCATACCCCTTCCCTTTGACGATAAATTTGTAACCTATGTCTGGTTTGATGCCCTGATCAACTATCTGACCGGGTTGGGATATCCGGATGACCCCAATTTTTCAAAGTTCTGGCCGGTGACCGAACACGTGATAGCCAAAGATATCCTGAAACCACACGGCATTTACTGGCCCACCATGTTAAAGGCCATTGGACTCAAACCCTATAGGCGTCTTCATGTCCACGGCTACTGGCAAATCCGTGATCAGAAGATGTCCAAGAGCCTTGGAAACATAATAAGACCGAGAGACCTATTAGAGTCCTTTGGTGTAGATGCAACCAGATACTGTTTGATACAGGAGATGGTCTTTGGCCTGGATGCCGGATTCAGCGAAAAATCCTTCTTGCTGAGGATAAACGCTGATCTTGCCAATGACCTGGGAAATCTTGTGAGTCGCACCCTGGCCATGGTCCGGAAATATGTCAAGGGAGAGGTCCCTGCACCTCAAGACCCTGAGGGGGTGGAGAAAGAACTGCGTGAGGCTGCGCTCAGGCTGGTACCTGTCTGGGAAAAGACCATGGAGTCCTTTGCAGTGCACAGGGCCATGCAGGCAGTCTGGGAAGTAATAAATAAGGCCAACAAAGTGATTGACACCTCCGCCCCATGGGTCTTGGCCAAGGACCCGGCCAAAGCCGGCCGGTTGAGCAATGTTCTCTATACACTCCTTGAATCTCTTCGGATTATTTCAATCCTGGTAGCCCCTGTGATGCCGTCAACCGCCAGGAAAATGCAGGAGGCCATAGGTCTTGACCCACAGGAGGGCCTGAATCTTGACGCGGCCCGGCGATGGGGAATACTGACTCCCGGGACCAAGACTTCACGCATACCGTCCCTGTTTCCGAGGTTGGAAGCAGGGACGGCAAAGGACAAGAAGGAGGTCAAAAAAGAGGCTGTGTCTGAAGATGCTGAAAAACAGGTTTCCTTTGAGGATTTTCAACAGATAGACCTCAGGGTGGCAAAGATAACGGCTGCCGAGAGGGTGCCCAAGGCAGACAAACTTATCAAGCTTAACGTCCGCTGTCCGGAAGAACGAACTATCGTTGCCGGTATTGCGGAACACTTTTCACCTGAAGATCTTGTCGGCAGGCAGGTAGTTGTGGTTGCCAATCTCAAACCGGTAAAGATCAGGGGAGTGCGATCCGAGGGGATGTTACTTGTGGCCAAAGACGATAAGGGCCTTCATCTGACTACCGTGGCCACTCCGGCAGAATCAGGGGCAAAAGTGAGCTGATCCATGGATACCAAGACCATCATTCTCGGTACTGCCGGCCACATTGATCACGGGAAGACCGCCCTGGTCAAGGCCCTCACCGGAATAGATACCGACAGGCTAAAAGAGGAAAAAGAGCGGGGCATCACTATTGAACTGGGTTTTGCCCTTCTTTCCCTCCCTTCAGGCCGGCAAGTGGGAGTAGTAGACGTCCCTGGCCATGAACGTTTTGTAAAAAACATGGTGGCCGGAGCCATGGGGATGGACCTCGTTGTCCTTGTGGTAGCTGCTGACGAAGGGATAATGCCCCAGACCACAGAGCACATGGAGATATGCCGTCTCCTTGGAATTAAGAAGGGGCTTGTTGTTTTGACCAAGAAGGACCTTGTGGAAAAGGAATGGCTGGAAATGGTCACTGAGGACGTTAGTGATTTTGTCTCCGGCACATTTCTGGAAGATGCTCCTGTGCTGGCTGTTTCCTCAGTTACAGGAGACGGCCTTGACGAACTCCTCAGGGTCCTGGAGGAGATGGTGTCAGAAGTGGTGCCAAAGGCCCCGGTCGGGCCATATCGCCTTCCGGTAGACAGGGTATTCAGCATAAAAGGCTTTGGCACGGTAGTCACCGGGACTTCCATTTCAGGGCAGATCAGATTGGGAGACGAGGTATCTATCTATCCCAAAGGGATGACTACCAGGATTCGGGGTATTCAGATCCATGGAAAGGATGCCCAGGAGGCCCATCCGGGGATGCGCACGGCCCTCAATCTACAGGGTATTGATAAAGAGGATGTCAGCAGGGGAGACGTCATGGCCACTCCAGGGAGCCTGCATGCGAGCTACCTCATTGATTTGAATTTTCTGTATCTTGCTGGCGCAGGCCGTCCCCTGCGGCACAGGAGTCCTGTTCGCTTTCACGTGGGAACAGCCGAGGTTATCGGAAGGGTCATGCTCCAGGGAGATGAGCTTGTTCCGGGTTCAGAGGCCTATATCCAGATAATGCTGAAGGAACCGGTGGCAGTCCTCTCAGGAGATCACTATGTTATCAGGAGTTATTCACCTATTCGTACCATAGGTGGTGGAAGGATTCTCCACCCTGTTCCCAGGAGACGGAAGCGGACCCGGCCGGCGCTCTGGACAGAGCTGGATGTCCTGGCCAAAGGCGGACCGGCTGACATCATTGGATATCATCTGGAGCGTGCGGGCGTGAGGGGGCTTTCAAGGTCTGAGCTCGCGATGCGTAGCAGCATCTATGGAAAACGCCTTGCCCGGGAGCTTGAGCCCCTTCTGAGTTCCAGAAAAATTATATGCTCTGAGGGGGAGGGGGAGAGACTTGTCCACGGTAAAGTTTACGAGTCTCTAAAGGAGCAGGCGCTGGACATCCTGCGAACCTTTCACAACGACAATCCTCTTGTCCAGGGTCTGTCCAAAGAGGAGCTAAGGTCCCGCCTCTTTCCCATAGCCGGAGTTACCGGACCTGCCTTTCAATCACCAAATCACCAAATCACCAAATCACCAAATCAGAGGCTGTTTCAAATGCTCCTTTCTGATCTTGTCAAGTCAGGAAAGGTTGCACAGGAAAAGGATCTTGTCCGGCTTTCCACCCACCATGTGACTCTTGGAGATGAAGAAAAAGAACTCAGGAGCAAGCTTGAACATATCTTCAAACAGGCCGGCTTTCAGCCCCCTTTTCGTGAAGACGCACTTGGCCGCGTGGAAGGGCATGAGAAGGCGGCAGACAAAATATTTGATTTGATGGTCAGGGAAGGGATTCTTATGCGTCTGAAGGACGATCTTTATTACCACCACAGCGCCCTGGATAAAATTAAGGACATGGTCATTCGTTTCATCAAAGAGCACGGCGAGCTTGGCATAAACGAATTTCGGGGCCTTGCCGGGGGGCTTTCCAGAAAGTACATGATCCCGCTCCTTGAGTATCTGGACAACCAGCGGGTGACCATACGAATAGGTGATAAGCGCAAGCTACGGGGAGGATAAAAAAATCACCAAATCACCAAATCACCAAATCACCAAATTCTCCCCCGGTTCTCTTTACTCAAAGCTTCAAAAGGCCATGGAAGAGCGTCTGGCCCAAAGAGATTCTGGATATGATGTCAAAGGGGCAAAACGCGACTTTGTAGTTACATTTGAGCTTGTGCCCGCCAGGGCCTCAAAGGGCAAGGCTATTGACGAAATCCTCCAGTTTGCCAAAGAGGCAGCAGCCGGCGGCTTGATCAGCGCTCTCTCCATAACAGACAACGCCGGAGGGCACCCTGCACTTACGCCCAGGGCACTTGGCTCTGAGATAATGGCCCTTGGGATCGATCCAATCATCCACTTTTCCTGCAAGGACAAAAATCGTAATCTCGTGGAGAGCCAGCTGTTTGTGCTTGATCGATCCAGCCTTAAGAACCTTTTAGTGCTTACCGGGGACTATCCCAGATACGGATTCATGGGAAACGCCAAACCTGTCTTCGATCTGGATTCAGTCCAGGTCTTGGACATGATCTCCCATATGAACCGGGGGTTTGTCCTTGATTCCAAGGCACCATTTGGGGGTATAAAGCTGGCCCCCATGAGCTTCCATGCCGGCTGTGTCGTATCTCCCTTCAAACGCCTGGAATCAGAGCTTATCCCCCAATACTTGAAGCTCAAACGGAAGGTAGCTGCCGAAGCAAGCTTTGTAATAACACAAATGGGTTTTGACGTACGCAAATTCGATGAGCTCAGGCGGTTCATGGACAGGGAAGGCCTCAGGGTACCTCTTATAGGGACAGTATTTATACCAACTTTAGGATTGGCCAAGACCCTGTGCAGGGGAGAAATTCCAGGATGTATTTTGCCGGACAGGCTTCTTGAACGTATGGAACAGGAGGCCATATCGGATGACCAAGAGGGGGGTCCCAGGCTGGAGCGTGCAGCCCGGCTGGTGTCAATACTGAAGGGTATTGGCTACGAGGGGGTACACCTCAGCGGCCCTGGTCTCAAATATTCCCATGTTAGATGGGTCATTGAGCGGGCCAATGATATAGGCGATCGCTGGAAGCTCTTTACATGTCAGTTTCTTTTTCCAGAGGAATGGAAATTCTGGTATTTTAAGGAAGACCCTGAAACCTGGCTTAACCATGATGAACCAAATCCCGGGTCAGAGGTCAGTCTTTCTTTAAGTGATTCACTTGGCCTGAGTCTCGGACGCCTTTTCCACGAGCTTGCCTTTGAACCGGGAAAACCTCTTTTTAATTCCCTGCGCAGGATAGCCGGATGGATTGATGGTTCATCTTCAAAAAGGCATTTTACGTCTTTTGAATACTGGCTAAAAGAATGGCTCTATGACTGCCGGCGCTGTGGAGATTGTGCCTTGGGGGAAATGGGATTTCTATGTCCCCAGTCCCAGTGTTCCAAGTTCCTTCTGAACGGCCCTTGTGGAGGTAGCAGAGATGGCTGGTGCGAGGTCTGGCCTGGAAGACAGAAATGCTTTTACGTAAAGGTATATGAACGACTCCAGAGCCTTGGTAAACAGGAAAGGCTGGGTGGTCCCCGGATTCCTCCACGAGACTGGACCCTTTACAGCACCTCCTCATGGCTGAATTTTTATCTTGGGAGGGACCATCATAGGATTGGGTGATTTGGTGATTTGGTGATTGAGGGATTGGGTTGTTTGTGTGGGGTTGGGATAAAATTTCAGTTGACAATAAAGGGCTTTGGGTGAATTCATAACATAGCCATTGGAACATTGATCTCGGAAAGGCGGTTCCGAACAAAGATGGGGTTTTGCAAGCGGCTTACCGAGTCTTCATGAGGTATAAATCGATATGAGTACACTTAAGAAAATTAGCCCTTCGAGACGGACAGAGCATATTGCTTATGCCATAAGGGATATCGTGCTGGTCGCTGATAATAGAAAGGCCGCCGGCGGTGATCTCTTTTATCTTAACATAGGTGATCCTGTGCTCTTTGATTTTCACACACCCAGACACCTTATAGATGCCACCTACAAGGCAATGCTGGATGATTACACCGGGTATTCCGCCTCTGAGGGGGTGCCGGAGGCCATTGAGGCCGTAAGGCAGGAGGCCGTGGAAAGCGGCATAGAGCCGTATGAGATACTGATTACTACGGGGGCCAGTGAGGCCATTGATTTTGCGCTCTCCGCCCTGGTGAACAAGGG
>JAUWGF010000065.1:0-8556 GCA_030606515.1 Deltaproteobacteria bacterium
TATAATATCCGAGCCGCCCGGCATGATCTTGATAAATTTGTCACCAATCATGCCGCTTGTTTTGACTGATGCTATGGCGTCGTCTGTGATTTGAACATCTTTATGGATCTTGAGTGTCACCAAGGCCATCTGTCTTTCCAAATCCAGGCCGATTTTGCTGACACGCCCAATCTCAACACCGGCCATCTCCACACTGCTATCGGTTTTCAGACCGGAAACAGAATTGAATCGTGCGTACAGGATGTAATTGTCGCCCCCGATGAGTTCCATCTTGCCCAGCTTGATGGTCAAATAGCCAACACAGAGAAGGCCGATAAAGACAAATATGCCTACAGTTGTTTCCAGGGAATACTTTTTCATGCGGTTCCACCGTGTTTCATACACTCGAGATGAGCGATATTTTTTTGATGTGACAAGGCCTGTCCTATTAAGGAATCCAGGTCCATCTCAGGTCCGGCTTCGGCCAGTCCGGCCAGTATGGAAAAGCTGAAACAGGCTTTAGGATAGCTTTTGGCCTGGAAGATTTCCTGTTTCTGCAGGTCTGTTGCCAATTCATCAAGGACCTGTTTGGTCTTTTTAAGACCTGTATGTGGCAAGACCATCAGAATCTCGTTTTTACTATACCGTGCAGAGGTATCTACAGTGTCGAAATGGTCCTTTATAAGCGTCCCAAGGCATTGGATAATTTGCTGGGCTGCTATATGGCCGATATGCTCATTGATTTGTTCCAGATTTTCAATGGTGAACATTACAACAGGAAAACTCTCCTGGAGGCGGTCCGGTCGTCCCATTTCCTGAATGAACATTTTCTTGATCTCTTGTTTGGTATTCAATCCTGTCAGCTCGTCCTTGAGGCTTGCCTGGCCTTTGATGAATTGTTGCACAACCGGGTTTTCAGATTGCTCGAGTTCCATGGGTGTGCCCTGAAAGGGGATCCGGCAACTATCTATGATAGCTACACGATTGGAAATGAACAGGACGTCCGGGATGTCGTGGCTGACCAGAATTGCCGTAAACCTGATTTTTTTCTGGTGATGGGCAATCATGCTCAAGACAACGTTTTTGCGGAGAGGGTCAAGACCGGCGGTCGGCTCATCAAAAAGGATGATCTTAGGTTCACTGACAAGTGCCCGGGCCAAGGCCACACGCTTCTCCATGCCCCCGGAGATCTGGGACGGGTATTTGTCAGTAACTTCGGAAAGCTCCATCCGGTCAATTTGGGCCATCACCTTGATCCGGATAGCATCTTCATCCAGCTTGGTCTTCTCCCTGAGTGGCAGGGCGATATTTTCAAAGACCGTGAGCGAGTCAAACAAGGCGTTATTCTGGAACATGTAACTAATCTGTTGTTTAAATGATTTTCGCTCTTTCCGGGTCATGCCTTTGAGTTGCTTGCCATTAAAGAGGATCTCTCCCTCATCAGGTCTGAGCAATCCGATAATATGTTTCAAAAGAACGCTTTTACCCTCGCCGCTTTTGCCGATAATTGTCGTGATGTCCCCTTCAAAGATGGTCAGGTTGGCCCTGTCAAGGACGGTTTTTTCACCGAACCGTTTTGTCACGTTTTTTAATTCAATCAGCGGGGCAGTCACGACATTCTCACAAAAGGAATGAAGTCAAAACATAGTCCACTACTAAAACCAACACGCATGAGAGAACCACTGCTGAGGTCGTGGCCAGGCTCACCCCTTTGGCACCAAAGCCGCCGGGACGCATATGCGTAAAATAGCCCTGATAGCAACAGATAGTGGCGACTATTATCCCAAAAACAAAGGCCTTGACAAAGCATCCTTTCACGTCCTGCATGGCTACGTTGGGCTCGATGCGGTTCAAATAAATACCGGAATTGATGCCCAAAAGGCAAACACCTGATAGATAGCCGCCTGCAATCCCGATTACATTAAAGATTGCAGTAAGCAAGGGAAAACTGATTAGGGATGCGACGATACGTGGACTGACCAGAAAGCGGATGGGATCGATGTCCATGGTCTCAAGTGCATCGATCTGCTCGGAGATACGCATGATGCCGATCTCTGCAGCCATGGATGAACCCGCCCTGGCGATAATCATGAGTGCTGTCATGACCGGTCCCAATTCACGTATAAGTGAGAGCGCCACTACCGCGCCAAGCACTCCCTCTGATCCGAATTTAACCAGTGTATAGTAGCCCTGTAGGCCCAGGACCATGCCGGTGAAAAGGCCCACCAGAAGGATGATCAGGATAGACTTGGCCCCGATGAAGAAGACCTGCTGCATGGTCTTGCTCACCTGAAGGGGCAGAGAAAAAATCAGGGCAAACGCGTGAATGAAAAAGATCGCAATGGCCCCCAGTTCACCAAGAAAAGCAATAGAGACTTTGCCCAGCCGGTTGAACGGTGCGAATGCGGAATTGGTTACTTGAGCCATAAAATTGTTTGATCAGTTTAGTTGAAATTATTAATACTAGAGGCGGAATAAACTGCAATATGCATGTAGATCAATACCTTAATATTTGATAAAATAAAAGTAAACAGTAAGCGTTCAGAGGTTCAGGGTTCCTTTTCTTTTGTTAATAACCTTCACTAACCCTGTACCTTGAACCTTTGAACCCTTTAGATGAACCTGCTGCATCCTGAATTTGACCCTTCAAGCCGAAGTCGTGAGTAAACCCGACCTTTTTTACCAGGCCCAGATTTTCCGTGAACCTTGAACCGTGAACCTTGAAACCTGAACCTTGAACCTCTGAACGTATACAAAAAAGACTTGTGAGTCTATGTCTCAGCCTGCTATCTTTGCCTATATGTTGCAACGCATGTCCGAAGATAAAATTCACGCTACAGAAAATGGGTTCAATTTTCTCGATCCCATTTCACCGTCTGAAATAGGTTTTGATATAGACGGTGTGGTTGCCGACACCATGAAGGCCTTCATACGGATAGCCAGAGAAGAGTTCGGCATCAATGACATCAGCAAGGAGCAAATAACCTCTTACTGGATCGAGGAATGCCTGCCTGTACCACTTGAGATAACTAAAACCATTATTAATCGTCTCCTTGCAGATCCTTTCGGCATTGAACTTGAGCCGCTTCTCGGGGCCGGAGAGATCTTAACAAGACTTGCCGCCCACGGCAGGCTTACCTTTGTGACGGCCAGGCCGGCAAAAGAACCAATTGATGCATGGCTGGTCTCTCTACTTTCTGAGGTGCCGCGCGGAGACATCAGGGTGATCGCCACAGGTCATCATTCGGCAAAGGCCGAAGTGCTTGAGGAACTGAAGATTAAGTATTTTATCGATGATCACCTGGAGACCTGCCAGGATCTCCACAGCAGAGGAATCAGGACCATTGTCTTCGACCAGCCATGGAACAGGGGACATACACCTTTTTTGAGAATCAGTTCCTGGGAAGATCTTTCAGGTATAATAAAAATGTCCTCTTAATAGCTGAATAATATGCAAAAAAAAGGCACCAAGCCGTTTAATCTGACTGTAAACGAGGTATGGAAGGCCTTTGATACGCAGATGTCCGGCCTTGATCAAAAACAGGTCAGGGCCAGAGCGGATCAGTACGGCCCCAACATGCTCCCTGAAGCAAAGAGGCGCTCCATTCCCGTTATGCTCCTTGACCAGTATCGAGATCCCATGATCATACTGCTCCTTGCCGCAGCTGTGATATCCATTTCTGTGGGAGAGATCCACGATTCTGTAGCCATCATGATCATCGTATTTCTTAACAGCATTGTGGGATTTGTTCAGGAGTATCGTGCGGAAAAGGCCCTGGATGCCCTTAAGGCCATGGCAGCACCCTGGGCCACTGTCAGAAGGAAAGGGGAGGTGATGCAGGTGCCTGCCGGTGAACTGGTGCCGGGAGATGTGGTACTCCTAGAGGCAGGGCAGATCGTGCCGGCAGACCTAAGGCTTACTGAGACCGTAGGACTCAAGCTGGACGAGTCACCGCTTACAGGAGAGTCGGTCCCGGTTAATAAAGATATCCCGCAGCTCGTTCAAGGTGCCCCTCCTATTGGAGATATCAGAAACATGGCCTTCAAGAGCACTACTGTCACTTATGGAAGGGGAACAGGTGTTGTAGTGGCCACAGGAATTGCCACTGAGGTAGGAAAAATCGCAAGGCTCCTGGGTGAGGCAGAGTCCCTTAAGACGCCTCTTCAGAAGCGTCTGGCCCGCGTGGGTAGAAATCTTGCCTTTGCAGCCCTTGCCATCTGCTTTATCGTGTTTGCTGCAGGGGTGTTACGTGGTGAAGGAATCTTATTGATGTCCCTTACTGCTATCAGTCTGGCAGTGGCCGCGGTGCCTGAGGCCCTGCCTGCCGTGGTCACTATTTCCCTTGCCTTGGGGGCAAAAAAGATGGTTCGCCAAAAGACCCTTATTAGACGCCTCCCAGCAGTAGAGACGCTGGGCTCAGTGACTTACATCTGCAGTGACAAGACAGGAACACTTACCCTTAACCGCATGAAGGTGGAAAGGCTTCTGGACAATAGACTAAACGAAATCCCTGTGGGAAGCATAGACACGTCCAGGGGCGCGCTGGAGGGACCTAAGCAGGACCTCCTTCTCGCCATGGCCCTGAGTAACGACGTTCGCCTGGATTCTGAGGGCCATCCCGTTGGAGATCCCACAGAGATCGCCCTCTATGAAGCAGCAAGGGATCTGGGGTTTGTAAAGGAAAACCTTAATGATCTCTATCCCAGGGTGGCGGAGATACCATTCAGCTCAGAGCGGCAGGCAATGACAACAATACACAGGACCCCTGACGGAGATTATCTTGCTTTTACCAAAGGGGGATTTGAGGCAGTGGCCAGGGCCTGTCAAACAATAGACAGGGCCGTTGTTGAGAAACGCCTCCTAGATATGGCGCAAGGAGGGCTGAGAGTACTTGCCGTAGCCGTTCGCAGGTGGCCTGATGTCCCTCAAGACCTTGTTCCTGAGAATGTTGAAAAGGACCTTGATTTCATGGGCCTTGTGGGCTCAATGGATCCACCCAGACCGGAAGCCCAAGAGGCAGTTTTCACATGCAAGCAGGCCGGTATCTATCCGATAATGATTACAGGGGATCATCCCCTGACTGCCGGGGCCATTGCACGAAGAGTCGGTATCCTCTCAGATGGAGAAGAGGGGGTACTCACAGGCCAGGAACTCAAATCCATGTCTGTGGATATGCTTGCAAAGGAATCAGTCGGGATAAGGGTATATGCCAGGGTTGCCCCTGAGCAGAAACTCAATCTGGTTGCAGCCCTTCAGAAGCGTGGCGAGGCCGTTGCCATGACCGGAGACGGAGTTAATGATGCCCCTGCACTCAAACAGGCCGACATAGGCGTTGCCATGGGCATTACCGGCACTGATGTGACCAAAGAGGCATCTGACATGATCCTCCTTGACGACAATTTTACAACTATAGTGAGGGCTGTGGAAGAAGGGAGAAAGATATACGACAACATCAGAAAATTTTTTAAATATACCCTCGCCAGTAACCTGGGTGAGATATGGACAATCTTTCTGGCACCGTTTCTGGGCCTTCCTATACCACTCCTCCCCATACATATCCTCTGGGTAAACCTGATAACAGATGGAATGCCGGGCCTTGCCATGACCGCTGAGCCTGCTGAACGAGACGTGATGAAGAGGTCCCCCAGACGCCCTGATGAGAGTCTCCTTGCCCACGGAATGTGGCAGCATATCATATTTGTCGGGCTCCTAATGGGAGGCACATGTCTGGGTATTCTTGCCTGGGCCATTTCCACAGGACGTCACTGGCAGACCATGGTCTTTACAGTCCTTTGTCTTTCCCAGTTTGGTCATGCATTGGCTATCCGTTCTGTAAAAGAGTCTTTTTTTACCATAGGGCCTTTGTCAAACATGCCCATGTTCTGGGCAATTATCTTGAGCATCGGGCTTCAGATCGCCACTATTTACGTGCCTTTTTTCCAAAATGTCCTTCATACAGAGGCATTGGGTCCCTTTGAATTAGTTGTGTCCCTGATAGCTGCATCTCTGGTATTTTGGGCTGTGGAGATGAAGAAATGGTTGATCAGAAGGGGCAAGCTGGCCTATGGTTAAGATTCGAAAACAAAATAATGAACGAAATAACAACATAAAAAGAGAGTAACCGTTCAAGGGTTCAGGGTTCAAAGGTTCAGGGTTAGTTAAAATTAACAAAAGAAAAGCAACCTTGAACCCTGAACCTCTGAACGCCTACAAAAAAGATAATGGCAATAATAAATGAAGAAATCGTGGAAGAACTTGAAAACTGGTTTAACAATTACGTCCAGAAATTTAAATCCGGGAATCCCGACTGGCTGCCAAACATAATACTGAAAGAAGAACATACCAGACGGGTATGCAAGGAAATTTTGGATATTGGGAGAAAAATCGGATTAAGTGATGAAGACCTTTGCCTGGCTAAGGTAGTTGCCCTTTTTCACGATATTGGCCGTTTTGAACAGTTTGCCCGTTATCAGACCTTTGTGGATCGCAACTCCGTGAATCATGCTGTGCTTGGCGTAAAAATACTTAAAGAAACCGGGGTGCTGAACATGCTTGATAAATCATTGCGAGATCTGATTCTGCGAGTAATCTTATATCACAACCGCTTTGCTTTACCTCAAAAAGAGACGGAAAAATGCCTGTTTTTTGCAAAATTGCTGCGTGATGCCGACAAACTGGATATATGGCGGGTGGTTACTGATTACTACCGTCAGAAAGATGGAAAACGAAATGCTGCAATTGAGCTTGACCTTCCCGATACCCCAGGAATTTCAAGTGATGTCTATAGGGATTTGATGGACGGAAGGATCGTAAATGTTACGCATCTTAAAAATCTGAATGATTTCAAGCTTCTTCAAATTGGGTGGATCTATGATATCAACTTTGTGCAAACCTTCCAATGTGTTCAGGAGAGGGGCTATCTGGAGATGATCCGTGACGTCCTTCCTAATTCGGAAAAGATCGCAGAGATTTTTAATGTGGTCCAAGCTCACATGAATGAGCAAATCCGGGGAAAGAGGATCTGTGATTGATGAATAAGAAAGGGAGAGGTTTTAAAGACTCAGTGACTCGTGGGCTACGGCGAAATTGTCCAGTGGTTCCCCAAATAGAAAAGTGTCTTCTTTAAAGTAGGTGCAATTTATCACAGTTACGTTCAGCAGGAAAGCCACTTGGCATTTTTTTAAATTAGAACAGCTCATACAGATAGAAGACCTGGTCGCGGAAAAATCAAATACTAAATCTTTGGATGTAGGTTTTATCATACATGTATTTTGGAATAATTGAAGGCTTTTTCCTACATAATTATCATTTATCATAATACATAAGCCCCCATTTATACTGTTATTTCAATTAGTTATAAAAGACAACTTAACAATCTACTCCTTATATATGCAAACTGTGATCCGATAAAAGATGAACATCGAACATCGAACGTCCAACATCGAATGTTGAATGGGAAAAAATGAACTACTGAAAAAGATGAATATCTAACATGGAATGTTGAATGGGAAAAAATGAAGAAACAGAAATAGCCGTTGAATGTTCGGTATTGGATATTCGTTTTTCATTCGATGTTGGACGTTCGATGTTCGATGTTCGACGTTCATCTTTACAACTTAGCGCTTATGGGGCAACAGGGCACATCTTGTGAGTTTACCCCGTAATCTCTTGCCAGTGTTGCCAGAAAGATGGAAAGGACTTCTGAACGCAGTCAGGATCTTTGATCCTGATACCAGGTACTCTCAGTCCAGCCACTGCAAAAGCCATGGCTATCCGGTGATCGTCGTAAGTCTCTATCAGGGATCCGTGCATGTCCCGGGCCCCCTCAATGATGAGCCCGTCCTCCAGTTCTTTCACTGATGTTCCTATCTTGGAGAGTTCCTGTGCCACTGCCTTCAGTCTGTCTGTCTCTTTTATTCTCAGGTGGGCTACATTCTTGATGACAGTTGTACCCGATGCGAAGGCAGCAACTACTGCAAGGGTCGGGACTACATCAGGCCATCGTCCCATGTCTACTTCTATGGCCTTAAGCATACCACGAGAAGGCCCATGGACCGTAACTCCCTCTGGATCTTTTTTTACAGAACAACCCATGCTGACCAGAAGGTCAGCAAAAGCCGCATCGCCCTGAAGGGCGTCCGATGGTATATTTTCTACTGTGATTTTACCTCCTGTGACTGCTGCGGCTGCCCAGAAATAGGATGCGCTTGATGCATCTCCCTCAATTTGATATTTTTTTGCCTTATAAATCATATGAGGCACAAGGAAAGAGTTACTTTTCTCCTGTACTTTTACTCCGAAGGCGTCCATAACGGCCAGGGTGAGATCTACATAAGGCCTGGATACCAGGTGGCCGTCCAGGGTGATCCTGGCCGGATTGCTGGCAATTGGGGCTACGAGCAGCAGAGAGGAGAGGTACTGACTGCTCTTTGAGGCAGAAAGCAGGGTTTCTCCGCCTTCAAGTCCATGGGCTTTGATTTCTACCGGAGGGCAACCGGTTTTCTCAATACTCCTTGCCTCAGCTCCCCAGGCCTTTAGTGCCTCGATCAGAGGCCCTATGGGTCTTTCGGCCATTC
>JAUWGF010000061.1:0-8654 GCA_030606515.1 Deltaproteobacteria bacterium
GGACATCCCGAACCCAGTATTTTTATTTCCATTGTTTTTTCTCCTTATGTGTTATCAAGTTATATACATTCAATCAGGCATTCCTTGATTTTCTCTCTTGCGAGAACCTTAGATGTTTTAACCTACTATCGCGCCATAACCCATCCCGGCTATAGTTGACATGACCACGATAATGACACAAAAGGTAGCTGTCTTTTTAACTCCCATGACACTTCCTATAACCAGCATGTTAGGAAGGGACAGGGAAGGACCTGCCAGAAGGAGAGATAGAGCAGGTCCTTTACCCATGCCGGCGCCCAATAGGCCTTGAAGTATCGGGACCTCGGTGAGAGTGGCAAAGTACATCAATGCCCCTGAGACCGAAGCGAAAAGATTTGCCCATAGAGAATTTCCGCCTACCAGGCTCTGAATATAGTGATCGGGAATTAATGCGGAATGGCCTGGCCTGCCCAACATAAAACCGGCCACCAGGACCCCTGCGCCCAGAAGAGGAAATATCTGCTTCATAAATCCCCAGGTGGATTGAACCCAGGTGACCCTCTCCTGTTTGACGAACCAGCTCTTGAGCATGAAGCCAAGGACAACGAGAAGCCCACCTGTGATGTACCATTTGGCCGCAAAGATGGTCGGCCAGAGTCCGGTCGAACCTTCAGCCGGTTTTGCAAAGGCGGCAAAGATGAGGATCAAAACCAGCGTCATCATAAAAAAGGCCTCCTGGGTGAGGGTCCGGCCTTTGTCCCCTTCCTCTGGGAGGTAGATCTGCTCCTTTGCCCGCGCCGCATCGTCTTTCCTGAAGAACAAAGCCATGAGAAGCCCGGTCAAAACTGCGAAGAGTACAGCTCCAATGGCCCTGGCCAGCCCCAATTGCCAGCCTAAGATCCTGGCCGTAAGCACTATGGCAAGCACGTTTATGGCCGGGCCCGAGTAAAGAAAGGCCGTGGCCGGGCCGATACCGGCTCCACGGGTATAGATCCCTGCAAACAAAGGCAGAACTGTGCAGGAACACACGGCTAAGACAGTTCCGGAAACGGAGGCCACAGAGTAGGAAAGGAATTTTTTCGCTCTCGCACCAAAATACTTGAGTATCGAGGTCTGGGAAACGAACACAGAAATAGCACCGGCAATGAAAAATGCCGGGATCAGGCAGGTCAAGACATGCTCTCTGGCATATTCCTGAAGCATCATAAAGGCCTCAAACCCGGATTGACGTATAGTAGAATGACTCCAGGGAATAAAGTAGCATGCGAGGAAAATGAGCAAGATGAGTAGGAGCTTGATTCGTTCTTTCATGATGGTTTTTCCTAACGAATACAGTGGTTAATATAATAGTAACCGTTCCTGGGTTCAGGGTTCAACGTTCAGGGCTAAGGACAAAGAAGGCATTAAAGACCCGAGGTCCTCGTTAAAAATGCTCGTTTTCCCAAATAATTGCCAATTTGGCTCCAAATTTTGGATTAGGCATGACGAAACTGACGCTTTTCTCGTAAATACGCATACCAAATGCAGTCCGGGGACGAGAATGTAACCCGCCGGGCAAGCCTTGAACCCCTGAACCCTTGAACGCCTACATATAATATTTGATCAATCTGAATAATTATATAGTTATATTATTATATATGTGGAGTAAAAAAAATTACTATTTTTTACATATATTTTCTCGTCGAATAGAGGGAAGTTGTTCCAAAATATCGGCGATCTCTTTATTATCCTCTATCCAGTACTTGAGATTTCCTAAAAGGCTTGCCACATAAGGGCTGCTACTCCCGTCTGTAAGGTGATAATTAACCCACAACCCGTCTTTTTGGAAACTGACTAAACCTGCATCCTCAAGTAATTTAAGATGCTTCGAAACAGCAGGCTGTGAAACGCGTAATGCTTTCTGTATCTCGCAGACACACATAATTTTATGTTGTAACATCTTTATGATTTTTACTCGATTAGGATCAGAAAGAGCTTTCATGACCTTAATAAAAGCTTTCATATAAAACTCCCTACTATATTCTAATATGGTAATATAAACCTTTGTTTTTCCCTTGTCAAGGGAATTTCATTACGGAATTTCATTACCTTGAATGGGGTGTTGATTTCAGTCAAGAAGTAAGGTAATTTTACTGCTATGTCTCGATATCAGATACTCTTTCGATTTGCGTATCCAGCTGGCCTGGCTTTATACTTGGGTGCGTTTCTAACATTTACTACAAAGTTATGCTTAGAAATAGATCCGCACTTCCATATTCGCCGTATATGGAGACAATCCGAATTCGCTTTTGATCTCTGCACCTTCCGGCTCATCGCCAATGGGCACGCCAAGATTGACTGCAAGCTCCGCTTCATCGGATAGAGAATAGATGGCGTTAAATAACAATAGATAGGAATGGTCGGTCAGATTGGCAATTGCCAGCATCTCTGCGTTCAATAAAGGCGTAAATTCATAGCCAATGCCAAGCGCCGTGTAGTTTCGACCTAAGTAGCTACTCTCGCCCTGTGCAGCAGTGTATTTCGTAACATAATCAGAAGTGGAGCCAGCGCCCCTGCCGTGATAGAACTGCTCCAGCCTTATGCTAAGACTATTCTTCCAACGGTGTTCAACGCCAACAGAAAGCTCCGAGTATGAGTCCTGTTGGGATTCATCTGGATCAGCAACATGTCCTTCTGCGCGCACGCCCAACCATTGGAACAGCTCACCCTGCAAGGAGCCACCGATGATATTATTCTCACGCACCACACCGGTAAGCAGTGCCCACTCAAAGTCATGGAAAACTGTGGAGATGCGCCCTAGATAGGAGGTACGGTCGCTGTGGGGTTCGTCGCTCCAACCGGTATCGCTTGCAGGATCACTTTTATACCCGAGTACGCTGATTAATGATAGCTGCGAAAGATCGCCCAGCCGTACCTCTGCGCGTATTGCATCGACGCCTGGCTTGTATACACGATAAAACACCTGGGCCGCAAACGGGGCGAAAAAGTCATTGGGCGTAAAATAGAAGGTGGTCGCCAGATTTATGGGCTGTCGACCCACGATAAGGTCAAGACGATTATATGAGTATCGTGCGTTTAACCGATCTATGGCAAGGCGTACGTATTTGTCGTTACTGAAACTCCATTCCAGGGCTGCACTTCGTTCTACATCCAGTGGAGTGCCCAGGCCGGCCTGACTCGATACCAATGAAGAGGGAATGTAAGTCTGGTAGACATTTACATCAAAGGATAAGTGTTGGCCAGCCTCTGCCTGCATGATCAGGCGAGCGATACCGGCCACACCGGCATCTGATCTCTCTTCGTAGAAAAAGTCATTGTCGGGGTTTTGATAGGCAGTACCGAATCCCCGCACCATGCCGCGCAAATCAACTGATCCGGCTTCGGCAGACAATTCATAGAATGCCCAGGTTGGGGCCGAAAACATTACGATGAGAAGAGTGAGGCTCAACACGAGGGCAAGTGTTGATCGGTTGGTTTGGCCACGTCTCAATGGCGAGCCTCGTCAGTATCTATCTTGCCGTCTCTAAGGCGGATAAGCCTGTGGGCGCGATCCATCACCCGTTGATCATGGGTGGAAAACAGAAAGGTGATGGCGTAGTCCTTATTGAGCTGTTGCATGATATCCAGCAGGGCATCCGCTGTCGCCGAATCCACATTAGCAGTGGGTTCGTCTGCCAGCACAATAGCCGGTATAGTAACGATAGCCCGTGCAATTGCAACCCGCTGCTGCTGCCCTCCTGACATCTCGTCGGGTCGTCTGTGTTCAAGACCCTCCAGGCCCACTTCTTTCAGAATGGTCATTACCCGATCCCTACATTCTCGATCTGATACGCCCTGCAACTTCAAGACGAACTCTGCATTCTCATAGGCAGTCATCACAGGGATAAGGTTATAGGCCTGGAACACAAAACCGATGCGGTCCCTGCGTATTACAGAGAGCTTTGATCGGGCTAAGGTGGAGAGGTCCTGGTTCTCCAATAACACCCTTCCACTTGTGGGAACGTCCAGGCCGCCAACAAGATTCAGTACCGTGGTCTTACCTGAGCCCGAGGGACCGCAGAGGGTAGCGAATTCACCCTTGTCAATATCAAGTGATAGCCTATCCACCGCGCGTATTTCTACTTTGCCCTGTTGGTAGACCTTTGTGGCGTCTTCGAGGCAAACAATTGAATGGCCCTGCATGCTCTTTACCTTTCAAGTGACTTGTACAAAAAACGACCTACATGGCCTTCAGGCTCTCCACCGGCGGTATGCGACCTGCACGCCAGGCCGGATAGAGGCCTGCCAACAAAGTAAGACTGAACACGCCTGTAAGAATGGCAATAATGCTCTCTTTATAGAGTCTGATCCTTATCAAGGGATCCACAAGAATACCGCCCGCACTATAATCTTCACCTATGGCACCGCTAAAATCGAGTCCCACATAATACAGGTATGCATACCATGGGGCAGTGATGATGATTCCAATTACTATTCCTATAATCGCCAGCCATAAGGATTCCACAACCACCAGCATGAACAGCGTTCTCGGCGACATACCGACGGCCATCATAATACCGAACTCCCTGGTACGTTCCAGCACACTCATAAGCAGGGTGTTCAGGATACCCGCTGCGATCAGGAGTCCTATTAGAAACTGGCTGATATAGTTTCCACTTCTGTCCATAGTAATAATGCCGGCCATCTCGGCCTGGGTCTGTTGCCAGCTCAGGACCTCTATCTGCGGATTTCCCTCTGCAAGGGAAATCTTATCTCGCATCCTTTCGGCATAGCGCTGGTCGTTAATGATAACGGCCAAAAGCGTTGCATCCTGTGCATCGTAATGTAAGGTAGCCCGCACGCTGTTAATAGGCAGCAACACCATGCCTCCGTCCACCTCATTGACGCCGGTCTTAAATATGCCTGTAACACGGGCTAGCTCACTTACAATCTCTCCGCTGACATCGGTTGTGGTAAAGACCAATTTCTTGCCTATACGCAGATTGAGCTTTTCCGCCATCTTGCTTCCGACAACGACTCCTCGGCTGTCCTTGCCGGAGAACAGCTCTCCCTGCACCAATGAGCGAATCAACAGATTCTGTTCCGGAGATTCCTGGACAGGATCGATACCCATGAACACACCTCCAATGGTCTTGCTGGCGCTGGCGAACATGGCTTGCCCCATGATCCTCACAATTGCATCGTTCACCCCAGGCATTGCCAACACGCGCTCCCTGATCTGTCCTGTCTTTCGCAGCCTTTTATCCAGAGAAGGGGTCTGGTTATAGCCGTGCGGCTCTATGGTGACATGACCCAGCCCCATGATGGCGCTGGTGTTAATCATGTTGGTGTACCCGTAGTCGCCTGTGCCGGTGAATGTAACGGCAAGCACTACACCGAAACCGATGGAGGTACCGGTGATCAGGGTACGACGTTTTCTGCGCCAGAGATTACGCCATGCTATTTTGCCAAGTTTCATTTTCTAATCCTATTATCAGCCACTAATGATAGTGGATCGCTTTGACCGGGTGAATAACCGCCGCCTTAATTGCTGGATAGATCACTGCTGCCGCTGCAATAATAAATAAAAACACGATAGGCAATGCCAATGCCTCTGTGGTCACATGAGCATTCCAGATGGGATCTAAGGCCACGCCGCCAAAGGATGTGCTGCTTGCGATTGCTGACAGATCAATGCCGTTTTTCTGGAAATAATGGGCGGCAGACCAGCCGGACACCAATGAGATAATGCTTGCAATTACTACCTGGATCATGGTTTCCGCGTAAACCAATGCCATGAGTTGCCATGGTGTTACGCCGATAGCCTTCATAATGCCGAACTCACGGATCCGTTCAAATACACTCATCAACATGGCATTGAGTATTACCATGGCCACGGCTACGTAAGTGATCAAGATCATAATAATAGTTTGGGCATCCGCTAAATCAAGAATCCTGGCGATGACCGGCTGGAGCTGACGCCAGTTCAAGACTTCATATCCCCGAGCAAGGGCGGCCACTTGTGCTGTCGCAGACTCAAGATCACTGCTGCGGTCAGACCGCATCACAGCGATCTCGTGTGCCCCTTCAGGCAGCACCATCAACTCACGAAACGAGCGTTCAACCATGAAGAAGCCCGCGCGATCCACTTCTTCACCAATGGACTTGAGTATGCCCCTCACCCTATAGAGATCATTTGCCATGGAACCATCGGTAGCCTGGCCAATGATAATAACCTCATCGCCCGGCCTGACACCCAAGGTTCGGGCCAGCTTTCTTCCAATTACTACTCCCATAGGGTCGCTATCAGATAGCCATTGCCCTTGCATCACATGCTTGTGAACCTGTGTCACAGTCGCTTCGTTTGTTAGGTTTATGCCCCGCATTTGCACTCCGGCGGAAGCGGAGCCCGCAGCAGCCAGCCCAAAGCCGTATATTCGCTGGGTGGCATGGAAACCCGCCTGTTGCAGCTTGTTCACCAGGCCTGCGGGATTGTCTATCCGATTATATAAATCCGGATCATCCCGGTAGCCCTCCGCATGGATCTGTATATCGCCAAGATTCATGGCAACCGCATTGCGTTCACTGGTCTGGAGCATTCCTGCCATTAATGCAGCAAACAGGGTCATGATAAATCCGGCAAAGCCCATGGCCAGTGTGGTGACCAATGTCCGGTGCCAATTTCGGAACACATTGCGTGATGCGATAGACAGGATTTTCATGGATAATCTCGAAGGTTTTGCTTTATCATGTATTCTGCTATATGCGCTTCAAGTGAGACAGGGAAAAGAACGCATCGCTCAGCTTAATATTCATCTCCATTTTTTCATAAACCAGTTCAGTATATTCATTCGGCTTATCCGCTGGAACCACTCGCATGACAGTCGGTCTCGGCCGGCCAGCCATCTGTTTTATCTTGTTGAAGGTTATGGTGCGGGCGATGTTCATATCTTCATCATAGTAATATTGTATCAACGGAAGGTAGCCGTCGGTCAGCACCGTCAATACAACCTTGCCCCAGACGACGGCTGCATCAGGTTTGGGGATGAGCGTAAATTCGATGATATCCTGGTTATCCCTTCTACCTTCGAAAGATACAGTAGGGTCATAGTCCTCCTCCATGCGTGACTCCTTTACAAGATCATCGTTGGTGAAATGACTACCCATCCAGGAGCCCATCATCATGCCAGATGTAAGACGAATAGTGCGATCGGTCCGGGGTAGATAAGTGTAAATGTTACTGCCGGACTTCAATGTGGCCGTACCCTTTTCCTTTAGCGGGGTGAGGATGTGTACCAGGGTCTTCTCTTTCCCCTTGGACCAGGCCTCAAGCCGCATGTTGCGGGTATAATGGGAGGTCTTGACCTGCATGGTCAGTATGGTATGGGAGGAAGCACCACGCCACATGTCATCAACCTCCCGCAGGATCTCTTTTGCCCTCTTTCTGGCAGTATCATCCTGCTGTGGAAAAGATAAACTGACTGGGTAAGAAAGGAAAATAATCACTGAAAGGATCGTTAGATGGATAGATACAGAGCGCATAGCAACCTCTTGAGAAGGTTAATGAGAAGGAAGAGTGTTTTTCGCTATGAAGTCTATGGAATTTACAGTTTCGAGTCAATTATTAAGGTTCCTTTAGACTCTTGAAACCCGGCTGAATAGATTGAGCGGAATCTCCGGTTCTCTGAAATCTTTCTTAACACTTCAAAGTGATCTCCTTTTTTTTTAAACTTCTAACACAATACTGAAATTTTCAGCTCCCCATTTTTCGATTGTATGCGTGGCATTTAAACCGAATTTTCGCAATAATGCTTGTTACCCTGCCTTTAGATAATCTCTTCCAGTAAAAGATTATAGCTGTTCCTTTCTTAACCTTAACTCGAAATTTTGCTCATAGGTTTTCCCGCCTGATATTTCAACTTGGACTTTTCCTTTCTTGTAGCCTTTGGCCTTGACTGTAAGCTTGCACTTGCCATCTTTAAGATCAGTTAGTTCATAGTATCCCGAAGTGTTGGTCTTGGTGTTCTTTTGACCAATGCCTTTGCGCTTGACCTTTGCATTTTTAATAGGATTACTTGTTTTCTGATCAGTGACGATTCCGTAAATTGCGGTAAGGGTTGGAGGAGGGGCACCAACGTACTCATCTGACCCCATAATGGTAAATTTTTCTTCGCCCGCCTCTTTTGCCCAAGGCATCTGGGTCTCGCCCAAAAAAATGGCCCCTTCATCCATCACCACAGAAGACGCCTGAATATTTCCAAAAACCTTTCCGGGGGCAAGGATCTCAACCCCCTGATCGGCAATTATATTGCCGTGAATCTCTCCTCTGATGACGATATAAGAGATATGCATATTGGCCTCTATCATTGCCTCTTCACCAACAACGAGATTTCCACCGGCCGATATCTCCCCTTTAAACTGACCGTCTATCCTGATAGTCCCATGAAATGTCAACTTCCCATCAAACTCTGTATCCTTCCCTAAAAAGGTGATCGCCTGGTCTCGTTTTTTCATGATGTATAAACTCTGTTCTTATGGCTATTTCAGAGAAAACTCCGTGTGAACCCACAAATAATACTTTGACTATTATTGAAAGTAAAGAAATGAATAAGCCTGCAGAGGTGTAACATGAAAAAAGTGTGAATCCTGAGGGTTAATAAAACCTGATTGATTCAATAGGTCAAGATGTTGAGGTA
>JAUWGF010000039.1:0-12318 GCA_030606515.1 Deltaproteobacteria bacterium
CACCTCCTCGCGCCTTGCCCTCGAACAAAATCTTGAGTTTTGCAAACGGCTCCTCTAATTTTTTTTCACCGTGCTATTTTCTGACCGGCAGCTTCATGATTCAGGACCTGCCGCACTTTCCTGACTAACTCGTCTATTTTAAAAGGTTTGCGGGAATAAGGCAGACCGCTCTTTCTCAGTTCTTTACATACCTGATGGTCTGAGCCATGGCCGCTATGGAATAACACCTTAATATCAGGATTGATTTCCTTGAGCTTCTCATAGGCCTCTTTACCACCCATCCGGGGCATAATCATGTCCAAGAGCACAAGGTCAATAGTGTGTTCAAATGCCTTGTAGACATGTATAGCCTCTAGTCCGTCCTGTGCCAGCAACACATTATAGCCATAAGCCGAAAGGATCTCCAGCGTCAGATCTCTGACAATTTCTTCATCGTCAACTACTAAGATGGTCTCTGATCCGGCCAATGCCTGATTTTTTAGAGGTTCTTTTGTAAGCTCCGGAACAGACTCTGTTACAGGAAAAAAGAGTTCAAAAGTGGTTCCCTGCCCATCCTCACTTTCAACATGGATACATCCTTCACTGCTTTTTACAATCCCGTATGCCATGGCAAGCCCAAGCCCGGATCCCTTGCCTACTTCTTTGGTTGTAAAAAAAGGATCGAATATCCGGCCCCTTACTTCCGGATCAATGCCAATCCCGGTATCACTGATGCTTATGCAAACATAACGACCGGGATGTGCTATGAAATCCGGACAACGGACACGAACTTCTTTGTATTCGACTTCACTGGTGGCGACAAAAAGGCGTCCTCCATCAGGCATGGCGTCCAGAGCATTGAGGCATATATTTAAAATGGCCTGCTGGACCTGGGTGGGATCACAACTAATCAAAGGGATATCTTCCTGAAGAGAGAATCCCGTCTCTATATTCTCCGGCAAAGAGCTTTTCATGAATTCCAATGTTTCCTGCACAATCTCATTGACCGCAGATACAAGGGATCGTCCGGGCCGGCTGTCACGACTGAAAGCCAGAAGTTTTGTCACCAGGTCGGCAGCCCTCAGGCTGGACCGCTCGATAATATCTGCATAGCGTCCTATGTCAGAATCCTTCCCTGTTTTCAGTTTTAGAAGATTTATGTAGCCTAGGATACCAGTAAGTATGTTATTGAAGTCATGCGCTATGCCACCGGCCATAGTCCCGATGGACTCTAGTTTTTGGGCCTGCAATAATCTGCTTTCAATGCGTTTTTTATCCGTCAAGTCAGTTAACATGGCCAGGCAGCCACTATACTGATCGTCTGTCATGATGGGAACACTGCTGATCAGAACACTCGCAGGGTCACCTGACTTCCGCTGCAACACAATCTCCTCCTTGGCTGTTCGCCCCCCCATATTCTCCATGAGTACTCTAAGAAGTACCTTTTTCCCTTCTTCGTTTACAAGACTGTATACACTGTGATCCACCAAATCCTCATAGCCCAGCATTTCTCCCAGATGGCAGTTTGCAAACCTGATTGTCCCGTTTCCATCCAGGATCCAGATGCCCTCGTTAACGTTCTCTACGATCTCGCGATACTTGCGCTCCGAGTCTTCAAGCTTCCTGTAGAGGTTTGCATTCTCAAGGGCCATGGCAATTTGGTTGGCAAAACTGGTAAGAAAATTCTTATCGATTTCCGTAACAAAATCCCGATCATTTTGATTATCCCCCAGCATTATACCGACTAACCGACCCCGCACAATCATGGGTACCAGAACAAAGGCCTTTGGCTTTAACCTCAGTAAAAGGGGATTTTGAGGGTTAAGGAATATCTTTTCCACATTTTTTATCAGGACAGACTTTTTTTCTCTGGCAGTACGGGCAATAATATTGTCCTTCTTGTCCAGAGGTATTTGATAACCCTTAAGATCTGTAAAGGTGTCGGGTTCCACCCCCACTGCGTGAATCAGAATCAGGCTGTTTTTGTTTTCATCAAATAGGAATATCCCTGCCCTGTCGAGGTGGGCTACATTCAGGAGCCGTTTGAGTATCAGATCCAGAAGTCTTTCCAGCTTGAGTGTGGAAAGGATGGCAGCGCTGGACTCCTGAAGGGTGATAAGCTGATCCACCTTTCTCTGCAGGTCCTGGTTGAGTCGATGGATCTGATTATATTTTTCCCTGAGGATTTCCTTATCCTTCTCAAGCTCCTTTATGCTTTCCTGGGATATCTTCCATGGCGTGAATATCGTGTGATAAAAATCTTTGATTCTGTTCCGAGTCTCCCACTGGAGATGGTATTCGCAGTAATCATCCCCGTTGAAGAAACACTTGGTCTCCTCCAGGCGGGCAGGAGGGAGGCCCCATATGGTGGGAATCGCTCGATAAACACCCTTATTCGCCAGGCAACAATCACGGCTGAGGGGGACATCCTTTGACCAGATGAGACGTATTACGGCATTATTACGGGAAGAACTTAGCAGTTCTATCCTTTTTGTCCTGTTGAAATGGTCATTTACCCTCTGGGTATGCCTGATTCCTTTTGCAGGGTTTCCAAAGGCATAGATTATAATCTTCTGGATGTAGCCTAGATGTTGCTTCAATACAGAATTAAAGCCTATCCTGTAGGCTGCATCCTCGTCGCCCAAAATCCTCTTGGCCCTCTTATAAAGCTGAATCATTAGGCTGGATGAAACCCAGTTATTTGGATCAGAAAGGAATGCCTTTGGATCGGACACCCCTGCCATTTCTGGCCCGAGATCCTTAAAGAGCTCAGCTAATTTCCCAGGTTCCCTTTCTTCGACATATTGAATGACGGCAAGGGAATTAATACAACTATTGTGCTTATCCATCTGGAATTATATTACTGTCAATTTTCTAACGCACTCAAGTTAAAAACTGGAAACTAGCAGGACAGAACAAGATATTTCAGGTAAAAGCATATTCTTTTAGAAGTTGCAATAAATAATCCATTACTTATTAAAATTAATTAAAGTGGGTATCCATTTAACGCAAGTTGCTTCTGCATCTTGTGGTTTCTATATGACGATATAGTATTGGCGCAGTGGCAACTGTTGGCCCCATAAGCTGATAGAAGAGCATTAAGAGCATTCCCCATCACTGCTCTCTGCTAGTCTTCCATAGAAGCCAACACTATATGTTGTGGTAAACTTGCGTTAACTGGATACCCACTTTAATTAATAAATTAAAACTAATTTTTAGCCTATTCATGGTTTTCGGGCAAGCGCCGATATATTACTAGAGCCAGCATAACAGGATGGCATTAATTCTGCGTCTCTATAAGGTTCGTTTCTGAACATTACCTTTTCCATCTAGTAAAAAAATTCTGTTTCTCTATAATGTTAAAAGAAAAATTTGTAAAGGAGAACATGATGTACAGAATACCCAATGTCGCCGGTCTTGGTTTAAGTCAGTTCTTTCAACTTTCCTTCAATGTAAAATTGACTCAGTTGTTACCCTTCGCATGCCTACGCGTCTACCTCTATCTACTGGGTTTTATATACTTCTCCTTAAAAGGGACTGATAGAAAGAAGATAGTACTTTGCCTGAACTATGTCTTGAAGCTTAATCTCAAAAAACATACTTCTTATCTGGACTCGATCAAAACCTTTCTAGGAGTTTTTGATCATTACTTTGAAAAATTGGTAATGGCCCATAGACCTTTATCTGAGATGATTGATTTTTTACGCCTGCATCTGCATATCAAAAACAGGGATTATCTGGACAAGGTCGCAAAAACCGGAAAAGGATGCATCTTTGTTACCGGACACTTCGGGGCGGTAGAATTCCTTCCGCTGTCATTGGCCATGAACGGCTACAAGATCGCATTGATATGCCGGTTCAAGACAAAAAAGCTAAAAGAGGAACTTACAAAAAGGGCAAGAGAGTTTGATGTCATATTGATAGATGCCAATGAACCTAAAGTGGTATTCAGGGCACTCCGGGCCATAAAGAGCGGGAGAATCCTAATCACCGAATGCGACGAATTCTCAGAGTGGCGCCCGCACCCTGATAAGCGAATCTCAGTCTTTGGCCACACTGTACCACAGGACAAGACACTGGACTTCTTACACCGCAGGGCCAAAGTGCCTGTACTTATGGGACTCATGAGGCGAGAAAAAGGGGGCTTTACGTTATGTATCGACTCCCTTGCAGATGGTGGCAAAGATGGATCTTTGGCTGCCAAGGCTTGGAGCAGGCTTGAGGACTATATACTCAACTATCCCCAACAGTGGTATCAATGGAAAGATGCTGCAACAGCTCTGTCTGAACACATTATCCGGGACAACAAGAAAGATACCCAGGAATTCCCATTAATACCTTCTGAACGTCCTGCTCTATCTGCCGATTTCTCGTAAGCGTTTCAGAGGTTCAGGGTTCAGAGGTTCAGGGTTCAAAAGGGTTCAAAGGTCTTGTCCAAACCCTTGCTAAAACCTGTAATGCAGGCTCAGGCCTATTGAATGAACCCTCTGTTTATAATCCCCGTTGGCCCTGAGGTTCCTCGAGTCATCAGGCAGGTAAGGCATTATCTCGTTGTCTTTATGGCGCTCCTTACCATATATGAAGTTGTAAGCAACTCCCAGGACGGTCTTATCCCAAAGTTTCCAGTCGAGACCGGCCGTATATACGTGGCGGTCCCCGTCAGGCAGTTGGGGATCAAGGGTTGAATCCGGCACAGGGGCTTTATCGAAAACGTATCCGGCCCTGAAGGTGTAACAGTCAGACATCCTATATCTTACACCGAACCTGTAAGAGAATACGTCTTCCCACTTCTTGGGCTGAACAGACGAATATTGTCCGTATACCGGATCCTTGAACTTCATCTTTATTTCATCATAGGTAGACCAGCCTGTCCAGGCAACATCAAACTCCAGGGTCCACTTGTTGTCCGGCTTAAAAGAGATTCCGGCGGTAAGAGAAGGGGGAAGGTCCAGGTCACCTTTGGCCTTCGTGTCGGGGAAGACGCTTTTTAAGGGGGCAGGCACCTCGAAGTCCGCGTCTCCGTCGTCAAAGCTCAATTTTATCTTACTCCGGTAAGACAGTCCCAACTGCCAGGAATCATTCACGTGATACAGAAGGCCGAGATTGTAACCATAACCCCATGTATCGTCAGTGAGTTTCGACTCGCCGTCAGGCATCTGTTCACCGTTCGGCAAAACAAGCCGGATCTTCTTCTTTAGCATGAGATCGGCCCTTAGGGCATTGAATCCCACAGATACTGCCAGATTCCCCTTTTTATAGACCATATTCGGGTTCAGGTTCACTGTCTCCAGACTTGAGCAAGTCGCGAGATAGCGCCCTTCCCAATCTCCATCCCAGTATGTGCCAAGACCAAAGGGAGAAAAAACCCCAAATCCGAAATAGATTTGAGGCGATACCTGCTGGGTTAAATACACCTGTGGTGTTACAAATATTTTGGCAACAGTTTTCTCATCCTGGTTACCTGGGCCGTTATATTCCAACCTGGGGACTATAATCGTTGAACCAAGATAGGCCTGGCTACCTTCTAGCTGACTTATACCCGCAGGGTTAAAAAATAAGGCAGAGGGATCATCGGCCCGGGCTACAAAGGCATTCCCCTGACCCATAGGACCGGTTCCCTGCTGCATTAATGCAAAGCCCGCGCTGTAGGCATAGTCTGCAGAAACAACCAAAAGAAATATAAGCAATTTGACAGTTATCAGTCTTTTACACATTGAGAAACTCCTCATGAATTTATAAGATATGGTGACTGAGACATCCAACTATTTTTTCGGCAATATCATAAGGAATAATGAATAGAGATCTTGGTTTAAGGGGTAACGTATTTCCTTCCTATCGACCTTTATTGAACAGAATAAGGATGTTATGTAACTTCTCAATAACTTTGGGTAATACACTATCACTGGCAACTTCTGCCATTGCGAGGAGCCTTAGCGACGAAGCAGTCTCCTTGCTATGAAAGAGATTGTTTCGCTTCGCTCGCAATGAGAGCAACCGACTTTATTGAGAAGTTAAGATATCATAAATGAATTATTTGATAATAATAGTGAAATGTCAAAAAACTGCAAACAATATAAGAGTGTCAAAAAACTGTCACAAATTAATTGACACTCTCTCAGGCCTTATGTAATCTTATAATTATTTAATGATATCCTCAATGTCAGAATGGGCAAAGTAAGTATGCGAAACGAATCAATACTAGTAGTAGATGATGCCCCGGAAATTCGATTCAGCATGTCGGAAGTCTTGAGACGTGAGGGCTTTGCCGTAGACATGGCTTGTAACGGGCAAGAAGCAATAGAAAAATTCGGCAAGGATTTTTTTGATGTAGTGATCACTGACCTCGCCATGCCCAGAAAGAATGGAATGGAGGTCCTGAGCTTTCTTAAAGAACATTCCCCAGAGACCATCTGTATAATAATTACCGGTTTTGGGACCATACAGGGGGCTGTGGAGGCCATGCGTCAAGGTGCCTTTGACTACCTTACAAAGCCTGTTAAGTTGGAAGAGGTCATTGTTGTGGTAGATAAGGCCATTGAAGTCAGAGAGCTTAGGAGGGAGAACCGGTCACTCAGGCAGGAACTGCGAGACATCCACGGTTTTAATCGCATAGTGGGCGCCAGCAAGGCCATGCAGGAGGTCTTTGAGCTGGTAGAAAAAGTTGCCGGAACAGACAGTACGGTCCTGATTACCGGCGAATCAGGTACAGGAAAAGAACTTATCGCACATGCACTCCATTACAACAGTGAACGTAAGGACAGGCCATTTATCCCTGTGAATTGTGCTGCCATACCCGCGGGACTCCTGGAAAGCGAACTCTTTGGTCATGAAAAAGGGGCCTTTACCCATGCAATAAACACCAGAATAGGTCGGTTTGAGCTTGCCAACAAAGGAACAATCTTTCTAGATGAAATTGGAGAGATGAGTCCGGTGCTCCAGGTCAAGCTATTGCGTTTCCTGCAGGAACGCCAGTTTGAAAGAGTTGGCGGAGTCAAGACCATCCATGTCGATGTCAGGATTATAGCAGCCACCAACATTGATCTTGAAGAGGCTTTTCATAAAGGTAGTTTCAGAGATGATTTGTACTATCGTCTGAACGTGATCCCTATACACATACCTCCCTTGAAAGAACGTCCAGAGGATATTCCCTTATTAATTCAGCATTTCCTGCTGAAATTCTGTTCTGGTGAGAGAACACGCATAGAAGGTATAGAAAAGGATGCCATTAGATGCCTGGTAGCCTACGACTGGCCCGGCAATGTGAGGGAACTCGAAAATATAATAGAGCGTATGGTGATACTTGCCAACGGCCCCATGATAACAGTTGAAGATATTCCAAACGGTATCCTGGCGTCATCCGGACAACTTCCAGTCGCGGATCCATCTATGGCTACCCTACCGGAAGACGGGCTTTCTCTCAGTTCTACTGTGGGACTCCTTGAAAAAACCTTAATTCTCCAAGCCCTGGACCGAACGGGATGGGTCAAAAACCAAGCTGCCAAGTTGCTGAATATGAACAGGACCACCCTGATAGAAAAGATGAAGAAACAGCATCTTATGACACCAAGTCCCGCAGGCGCAAAACAGAATATAAGCAAGCTGGTTCAAGTAAGATACTGATTCCGGGTGCATGTCTTTCGGAAAGGACTCAATAAACATGATGAAAAACAATATTCAGAAAATATTCATGGCCGGGTTGGGCTTGTTTATTGCCTTGGCCCTTTGTCCTGTAAGTCTCGAAGCTGCTCAACGTGAAGTCAAGATCGCAGTGCTTCCATTCGATATCAGTTCTGCAGGTCCATTTTCCTACGTTGGCCCTGCCACCGAAGAGGTTTTGAGCAGCAGGTTGGCCTTGGACAGCATCTCCGTTATGGATTCCCTTGAGATCCAGCGTATAACCGGCAAGAGACAGGGGTTTATTTCCCCTCTAGATGCAAGAGACATGGCCGGCAAGCTCGGAGTGGACTATGTCGTCACCGGCAAGGTAACAGCAGAAGGGGAAAACATAACAATAGACATGGACTTGCTGCAGGCAGATTCCGAGTCTCCATTATTTTCTCTTGTTTTCTCTCCTGCGTCTCTTGAAGAAGTACCGCCCAGGATCGAAGGTTTTGCAACCCAGGCAGCAAACCACATCCTGAATGATCCAAAATCCGTAACAGCAGAACCTGACACCAAGGACGAGCAAAAGGCCCCTCAGGAATTGTCACAAGAGGAAACAGCCCAGGCTGAAGATCTAATAATAGCAAGGATGCATCCTGACCTACTGATCAGGCAATCCGACAAGGACTCCGGCAAACCAGACCGGATTTCTATGCCTTCAGACCAAGAATCATATACTCAAGAACTTTCGGTTATGCCGCCTGAACCTCTTCCTGTCCCTGCCTCAACCCTTCCATATCAACCACCAGAAACCGAAAAGGAACAGGTTGCCGCCACCATCCCGCAGACATCAAGCACTGAACAGCCCATTCCGTCGGAACAGCCCATTCCATCGGAACAGCCCATTCCAACCGATGGGCCTATTTGGCAGTGGTATTGATTTCCCCTGAGTAGACCAGAACGGTTTCTCCTTCGAGGAAGACGTCCCTGACTTCTTGCCCATCCAGGTGGAAGTAGACAATCAGTACCTCACCACCTTGCGTCTTTACCTTGACCGGGCTCTCTGTCAGGTCTTTGCAGGCGGAAAGTATGGCACTGGCTACTGCCCCGGTACCGCAGGCCAGGGTCTCATTCTCCACCCCCCGCTCATAGGTCCGGATCAGGATATTGTGTCTGTCGGATATTTGAACAAAGTCGGCATTAGTACCTGCGGGCTGAAAGCATGGATCAAACCTTATAAGCCGTCCCCACTCGAATATAGGGACTGATTCCAGGGCCGGTGTAAAATATACTGCATGCGGTACGCCGGTATTCAAGCAATGAAGAGAAAAAGTCTCACTGTGTATCTTTACGGGCACGTCCAGCTTGAGGTCCTTCGGTTGGGGGAGCTGAAGCTTTACAGTGGATCCTTTGACATCTGCGTGTATGATTCCTGCCTCTGTCTCAAAGCTGAGTTTCCGAGGAGCAATGCCTGTCACACAGGCAAACCGGGCTGCGCAACGCCCGCCATTTCCGCACATCTCTGCTTTGCTGCCATCGTCATTGAAAAAATGCCATTTGAAATCCGCCTTGTGCGAATTCTCAATAAGTATGAGTCCGTCTGCTCCTACTCCAAACTTGCGCCTGCATAGAAGTGCGGCCAGATCAGGCCCCTGGGAGTCCCTTATCTTGCCTTCACGGTTGTCTATCAGGATAAAATCATTTCCACTCCCGTGCATTTTTTTAAAAGAAAGGGGCTTCATAAATCACCAAATCATCAAATCACCAAACGGTTTCTCCCCGCAAAAGGCTTGTATAGGTCTCACGCTTTCTGATTACCTTGAAGTGATCGTCCTTTACCATGACTTCTGAGACCCTTGGTCTTGAGTTATAGTTGGAAGACATGGTAAAACCGTAAGCCCCGGCGCTCATGACCGCGAGCAAACTACCTTGATTAAGGTCCGGCATGGGCCGTTCCCTGGCGAGAAAGTCCCCTGTCTCACATATGGGCCCCACTATGTCCGCTGGATGTAAATGCGTGTTGGTCTCTATTACAGGCAGTATCTCGTGGTATGCCTCGTAAAGACTGGGACGGGCAAGGTCATTCATGGCGGCATCAACGATATAAAACCGCTTTTCCCCAGTATCCTTGGTGTATAGTATCTTTGTCACCAAAATGCCGGCGTTGCCGACAATGGACCTTCCGGGTTCTATAATCAGGCAATGAGGAAGATCCTTGACCTCAGACAGGAGTGCCCTGGCGTAAGCGTAAGGCTCAGGTGGAGTTTCGTCCTGGTATCTTATGCCAAGGCCGCCACCCACATCGATGAACTTGAGCCTTATTCCAAAGCCCTCAAGCCCTTGCAGCAGGGACTTAATTCTCCCTATTGCGTCCACAAAGGGCTCAACTCGGATTAGCTGAGAGCCTATGTGGCAGTCTATCCCCACTACATCAAGCTCATCTCTGTCTGATGCAACCTTATAAGCCTCCAGGGCCTGGGACATGGGCAGGCCGAACTTGTTTTTCTTAAGGCCAGTGGAAATATATGGATGGGTATTTGCATCCACATCAGGGTTTACCCTGAAAGAGACCCTGACACGGCATTTAAGTCGCCGTGCCTGTCTGGAGATGGCATCCAGCTCTTCCATAGACTCCACATTAAACATGAGGATATCCGCCTTTGCGGCCTCGCGGATCTCCTTTTCGGTCTTGCCGACACCGGAGTACACGACCCTGTCTGCCGGGATTCCCGCTTTGAGTGCCCGGTAAAGCTCCCCTCCTGAGACAATGTCAGCGCCGGCCCCTAATTCCCCCAGGAGATTTAATACAGCCAGGTTGCTGTTTGCCTTGACAGCAAAACATATCAAGTGCGGATGCCCTGAAAAGGCCCTATCAAAGACATTGAAGTGACGGGTCAGTGTGGCCGAGCTGTACAGATAGAAAGGAGTCTTTACCTTACCGGCTATCTCCTTTACCGGTATGTTCTCGCAGTATAGTTCTTTGTCTTTATAATTGAAGTGATTCATTGTTTATAAGGTTTTTCTTTGACAACCTCTACCTCTGCAATATCAGACAAAGGGCTTTCGTTCGGCGGGTCCGCCTTGTCCACTGCAGTTACCCAATACGAATATAGTCCGCCGGGCAAGATAGTCCGGTCCAGAAACCTGGATACAGGTAAGGGCTTGTTGTTCAGTTTGTCTATTAGTTCATCCGGTCCTTTTCTGTATACAATATAGCCTGAAATATCAGACTCTGTTTCTTCCTGCCAGAAGAGTTCAACTCCATCGGCAGACCGGACAGCAACCAGGCCCACAGGTGCTGCCGGCGGGATAATATCTGTCGGCTGCACCATGGTTTCAGGCGTATGGAGTCCCTCAATCTCAGTGCCGTGATATGGTAGAACTGCCGCCACCCTGTATTGATAACGGGTCCTTTTTTTTGCCGAGAGATCGAGATACCCTGTGGAATCCACTAAACCATAGAGGATTTTCCATTTATCCGTCCCTGTTCCGGCCCGGTAGATCCTGTATAAAAGTCCTTTGTCCACAGGCCTGCCATCTGTCCATTTTGAGGGCGCCTGCCAGGAGAGATAAATCCCGTCTTTGGTTAACTGAACCATGAATCCTGAAGGCGCAGATGGCAAAACGTGCCAGGCCAGAGAGACCTGATTTGACGTATCGCTGACATTCAGCCAGCCCTTTACAGTGCAAACCTTGTATATATATTGCATGCCGGAACGTACGGTTCGGTCTTCATAGACCATCTTCCTTGCTTTTTCCGGTTTTGCATCAAAGGGGACCTCAACAAGCTGCCCAAAAGGCGGCGGGCACCCCTCACAATACTCCTCAAGCGGTATCTCTGCCTTCAACAGCCTAAAGCCCTTGATCCTGACAAGGGGGCTGCCGTCTCTGTTTCTTACAGGAATACTCCATTTTAGCTCAATGCCTTCCTGGATAACCTTATAGCTCAAGTCCTTGATAGCCTTGGGCCGGAGGGTACCAGGAGGGACAGGAGGTGCCTTGCGCCCACAGGACGCCAGTAAAATGCAAAAGGCAAAAATAATTAACCTTTTCCAAGAAATTATCCGGGCGATATTATTCATGCGTTATTTGTAATTGAGGAACTCCTCAATCCCTCAATTATCTTTTGTCCTCCGCCTTTGCCAGTGCCTCGGCTACTCGCTCAGGTGCTGTGCCTCCCGGACAGCGCCTTGTTCCCACAGAGCCCTCTATTGATAGCACCTCAAATATATCCTCGTCTATAAGAGAAGAAAAGGCCTTTAGGTCTTCAAGATTCATATCCGTAAGCTCTTTGCCCTGGGAAATGCACTGGGAAACCGCCTTGCCGACCACTGAATGGGCCTGCCTGAAAGGCATACCTTTTTTCACAAGGTAATCAGCAAGGTCAGTGGCAGTAAGAAAACCCTGTGTCACGATCCGGGAGATATGCTCTTTCCTTGGGACCAGCCTGGCCACCAGGGCAGCCATTATCTCCACTGAGGCGCATACAGTATCAACCGTGTCAAAAAGTGCCTCTTTGTCTTCCTGGAGGTCCCTGTTGTAGGCAAGGGGAAGGCCCTTTATAGTAGTAAGAAGAGACATCAGGTGGCCATAGACCCTGCCGGTCTTTCCGCGCACCAGTTCGGGTACATCGGGATTCTTTTTCTGGGGCATAATGCTTGAGCCGGTACAGAAGCTGTCAGGCAGATCCACAAAGCTGAACTCTGCAGAGGTCCACAGAATCAGTTCTTCAGACAG
>JAUWGF010000085.1:0-7397 GCA_030606515.1 Deltaproteobacteria bacterium
ATCCTGATTATCTTACTGTCAAGGCGATAAACACAATGAAAAAAGTAGATGTATTCTTCCTTCTTGAAAAGAGGGGACAGAAGGGACGTGAGGATCTCATAAAGATAAGAAAGGAGATATTAAAAAGATATCTGGATAGAGGGGCATATAGGGTTGTGACTGCAAAAATTTCTGAACGTAAAAAAAGCGGTAAGTTATATAAGGAAGGGGTTAAGACATGGCGCCAACAAAAAGCAGAAGTTATTACTGAATTGATTAAAAGCAAGATGAAAGATGGTGAAAGCGGCGCCTTTCTTGTCTGGGGCGATCCATCGCTATATGATGGACATTTAGAAATTTTAGAGCATATCCTTAAACAAGGAGCAGTAAATTTTGAGTATGAGGTGATACCAGGAATAACCAGCGTTCAGGTATTAGCAGAAAAGCATAAAATCCCATTAAACCGTATAGGGGAGACTATCGTAATTACAACAGGCAGAAGACTGAAAGAATACTCGCCTGCTGAGGTTATAAATATTGTAGTATTGTTAGATTCTTATTCTACCTTTAAGCATTTTAAGGATGCGGATATTGACATCTATTGGGGTGGATATCTGGGGACTGATGATGAAATCCTGCTTTCAGGGAAGCTAAAAGATGTAATCGAGGATCTTAAAAAGATAAGAAGTGAGGCTAAAAAGAAAAAAGGTTGGCTTATGGATACATATATTTTGAGGCAGCCAGAAAGTTCAGAAACTAATGAATAAATTCTATGCCTCTGGGGAGGACTGTTGCAATTGGGCGCATTTACGCGTTGGGGGACCCGGGATTTTAGTCCGACTTTGAAAGATGAACGTCGAACATCGAACATTCAACGTCGAATGAAAAACAAACATCCAATACCGAACATTTAACAGCTATTTATGATTCTCACCGAATACTCAAGCAGCCTTTCTTCAAGGTCATAAGTCTGTTTCTTCATCTTTTCCCATTCAACATTCGATGTTGGACGTTCGATGTTCAATGTTCATTGATCTATCCGGCGCAAAAATAAATTAACGTTTATGAGGCCTCTCCCCCAACCTCTAGATGCACTCTTACCTCTCAGCAAATATGGCATCTACAAACTCTTCCGGGTCAAACTGTCGAAGGTCCTCCATTTTTTCACCAATGCCTATAAATCGGATGGGGATCTGCATCTGGTCGGCAATACTTACAACAATCCCGCCTTTTGCTGTGCCGTCCAGCTTGGTAAGGACTATACCCGTGACTCCGACAGCCTCGCTAAAGAGGTTGGCCTGGGAGATTGCGTTTTGACCTGTAGTTGCGTCCAGCACTATCAGGACCTCATGGGGGGCTTCTTTGATTTTTTTGGAGATTACCCTGCTGATTTTTTTAAGCTCTTCCATAAGGTTGACTTTTGTGTGTAATCTCCCTGCCGTATCTACGATCACTACATCGACATCCCGCTTGATGGCGGCTTCTATGCCGTCAAAAGTCACTGCGGACGGGTCAGATCCGGCACCGTGTTTTATAACTGATACATGGATGCGCTTTCCCCAGGTCTCAAGCTGTTCTACTGCAGCAGCCCTGAATGTATCCGCTGCCACAAGAAGGACGTTCTTGCCCTCTTGCTTCAGCCTGTAAGCAAGCTTGGCAATGGTCGTGGTTTTCCCAACACCATTTACACCAATTACCAGGACTACAAAGGGGTTGGGTGTCCATGTGATTTGAGTTGAAGGCACTTTAAGTAAATCTGCGATTTGCTCTTTAAGTCGCTCTCTCAGAGCCAAGGGGTCCTGAAGCTCCTTTTTCTTTACTTCAGCGCGCAGCTTCTCAAAAATATCCTGGACAGTGGTTACCCCCATATCTGCCATAACCAGGAGTTCTTCCAGTTCGTCCAAAAGCTCAGGATCTATCTCCTGGCGTCCAAGGAGGAGCTGGTCCATCTGTCGGACAAACCCGCCTCTGGTCTTTCCCATCTGCTCCTTCAGGCGTTTAAAGAGCCCAAGCCGCGGTGTCCCGGCTTTCATGCCCTTTTCCTGAACAGGACCGGATTGATCTGACGGTTCCGGAGATTCCTGGGCAGATGAATTAATTACCGGCTCTTCGGCCTCTGTCTGTTCCACAGGCTCCTGGGAGGAAGGTTCCTTCAGTTCCTCTTCCGGCCCGGCTATTTTTTTGATCCATTTTTTGAACATAGCGTTTTTTGAATAGGAATAAAAATTTTTTGTCTCTATGGACTTGCCAAAGCTGACCTTTCTCTGATATTAATGTACTTGTATTTAATAGCAACTTCCCAAAAACAAAGAAAAAAAGCAACACTAGTATTCAGAGGCATTTTTACCGACGAGTAACGCAGCCGTCGGGACATTGTTCTCGGAGCGGTAGTTCCGACCAAAGATAGGTTTTGCAGATAGCCCTAAGGAAAGAAGGGGATTCAGGTGAATAAATCAGATCTCATAGAGGTTCTTTCAGAAGATCCAGTACTGGATAGTCAATCAGCCGAGTTCGTGGTGGACGAGGTTTTTAATGCCATGACCGAGGCTTTAGTAAAGGGAGACGGCTTGGAGATTCGCGGTTTTGGGAGTTTCACAGTGAGGAAATATGCGTCTTACACTGGCAGAAATCCCAAGACCGGTAAAAACATTTCGGTATCACCGAAAAAGTTGCCATTCTTCAAGGTTGGGAAAGAATTGCGCGAAAGGGTAATAGGCAGGGTAGGGCAAGGGGCTAAATAGTTCTAGCCTATTTCTTCAATTTCAAAACCCTCTTGAAGTAGTTTTGCCGCAGTGACCCCGATTTGTGCGGTGATACCACAAGAAGGACTCCTTGCTTTTAGAAAGCATTGCTTAACACCCAAGGTGCTTGCCAGGAAGACCGTTTGCTCAGCACCTCGCTTAAAGGCCTCTGTGACGTCTTGTCCATCTATAGTCAAGACTTTTGCTTGGCCATTTAAGACATCTATACCGTTTCCATAATAGATATCAGCAGCCGGTCTGGGGGTCGTGAGGCCACCCAGTTGCTCAGGGCAAACCGGCACAACACAGGCTCCCCTTAGCTTTTCTATCAGCCGAACATCGGGCCTGCTCTTCCCATCGTATCTGCAGGGAAGGCCAATCAAGCAAGCACTCACTAATATCATTTGAATTTGAAGTGCCTAAAGTTAAAAGTGCCTAAAGTTGTGGTGCGCGCTTTCAGCGCGGATAATATAAATAGATTGAGCGAAGCGACACCTTAACTTTAGGCACTTTAAACTTAAGTTCACTTTAGGCACTTAATGTAGATCATGTCTGAAATATCACTGGCGGTTTTTCAGGCTCTCTCTCTTCTATATGACCGATAACAAAGGCCTGTTCGTCAAGTGCACGGGTCTGGAAAAGCAGGTCCTGTGCGTCGGCCTCGGGCACTATGAGTACCATGCCGATACCGCAGTTGAATGTCCGGAACATTTCTTCTTCAGATATATTGCCTTTTTCCTGTAAGAAATGAAAGATGGGCGGGATTGGCCAACTGCCCTTTTTGATCACTGCCCGGCAGGATTTCGGGAGTATCCTGGGTATATTATCCAGGAAAGCGCCACCCGTGATGTGTACCATGCCGGTGATTCGTTGCTGCTTGAGCAGGTGGTTGATTGTGCTGAAATATATCTTTGTGGGTGTTAGTAACACTTCTCCCAGGCTAAGTTCTCCGATCCCGGGCACCCTGTCCGAGACGTTAAGCCCGAGTTTTTCAAAACAGATTTTTCGCACAAGGGAAAAACCGTTGCTATGGAGTCCGGTTGATGACAGGCCTATCATTACTTGGCCTACACCTATTTCAGAGCCGTCGATGATCTTGTCCCTGTCCACGACTCCAACAGCGAATCCTGCAAGGTCATAGTCATTTTCTGCATATAGTCCGGGCATTTCAGCAGTCTCGCCGCCGATAAGGGAACAGTCTGCCTCTTTGCATCCATCTGTAATGCCCTTTATAATATCTGTTGCTTTTTCAGTATCCAGCTCGCCTGTGGCAAAGTAGTCCAGGAAAAACAGTGGGTTGGCCCCGCATACCAGTATGTCGTTAACACACATTGCAACGAGGTCGATCCCAATGGTCTTATGCATATTGCACAGGGTGGCGATCTTGATTTTGGTCCCTACGCCGTCCGTTGAAGAGACCAGGACAGGCTCATGGTACCGATCAAGGTCAAGCGCAAAAAGTCCGGCAAAGCCGCCGATTTCCGTGAGGACTCCACGCTTGAAGGTGGAGGCGACCATCGGCCGTATCTTTTTTACTAATTCATTGGCCTTATCTATGTTTACGCCCGCCTGGGCATAGAGTGATTCATTTTTCACAACATTCTCCTCTTGCTTGGGAGTACTTGTATACTGTCCATCTATAGAAGTCAATCTGGAGGATGGGCCGGGAAGTCCTTGCCCGATTGGTTGTATGGTGATTAAGTTGTTCAATGTACAGCAGAAAACGGCAGATGATTGATAAATATCCTGTGAGGCTGCTTATAGGCACCGGTTATCCGATCCTTGAAAAGATCCGGTGTGCAGAGAGGCTTTTTCATGTCTATGGCAGGGAGTTGTTGTCCGACAGGACAATTCAGTCTTTATATGAGACTTACCGGAAGGCTATTCAGCAGTCATGGGTGCAGATGAAGAGGATAGGACTTGTTGCCGAGTGTACTGATTGCGCTGTCAATGACGGAGGGAGCTGTTGCGGAAAAGGCATAGAGGACCGTTTTGACGTGATTTTGCTTCTAATTAATCTCCTGATGGGTTGCAGCCTTCCTTCATCACCCTGGGATGAGACAGGCTGCAGGTTTCTTGGGGAGCGGGGTTGCGGGATTCCGGCCCGGCACGTTATCTGCGTGAATTATATCTGTAAACGACTTGATAGTAAGCTTGAGAAAAATGGACTAAGGTTACTGCAAGAAAAAATAGTATTGGAAACAGACGCTGGTTTTGCCCTTGAAGAGAGTATCAAGAAGTGGCTGAGGAACAAAGGACTTTGAATCACGAAAAATGGATGTCTGAGGCATTGGATCTGGCTGCAAGTGCCCTGTCAAGGGGTGTTTTTCCAGTAGGATGCGTCCTGGTATCCAGAGATTTGATTGTGGGGTCGGGAGTCAGATCACATACCATGCCTGAGGATGTGAACGAGCTTGATCATGCCGAGGTGTGTGCCCTGAAAGACTGGATTGAAAGAGGACGTCCACTGGGGCACGGGGATGATACAGACATCACTGCATACTGCAATCTTGAGCCATGCCTCATGTGTTTTGGGGCCCTTATACTCAACGGCATCAATAGGATAGTTTATGCCTATGAAGATGTCATGGGCGGGGCAACAGGCCTGGATTTTTCAAGACCCATGACCGGCGCGTCCGGGACAGTTGGTGGTTTCTTTAATGATAATCTCTATGCTGAGAGCCGCATCGAGATACTTGGAGGAATTAAGAGAAGAGAGAGCCTGGCCCTTTTTAAGAAGTTTTTTTCCGATCCGGCCCAATCCTACTGGAGGGACAGCCTTTTGTATAAGTATACACTTGAAAATTTATGAAGATAAAACGCAGAACAGTCCAGTTTCAGCCAAACACGCGAAATTTCTTTTTTCACATACTCACTCAGTGTAATCTCCGTTGTCGCCATTGCTATATCAACCCGGAACAGCATGGCAAACAGATCCTGGATGAAAGGACTCTGGCCCGGTGGCTGGCTATCTTTGCAGACAATCACCAAATCACCAAATCACCAAATCACCAAATTCTTAAATCACCAAATCACCAAATCACTAAATCACTAAATAATACAAATGTCATATTCCTTGGCGGAGAGCCCACCCTCAGTCCTGCGTTGCCCCATGGTATCAAAGAAGCAAGGCGTTTGGGCTATGCCTCTATAACAGTGGATACCAACGGTTATCTCTTCAATGATATCCTTGACAGGGTTTCTCCTGAGGATCTGGATTATTTCAGTTTCAGCCTTGATGGCTCCCATCCCGGAGTCAACGACTTCATCAGGGGAAAAGGGGTTTTTGATATATGCACTTCCGGGATCAGGCGGGCATTAGACAAGGGGTTCGAGGTGAGCCTCATCTTTACGGCAAGCCGTATGAATATTCACGACCTTGTTAATATGCCGCCGCTCTTAACAGACTTGGGAGTGAAGCGTTTTTTTATACAGGTCATAGGTATCAGGGGCGAACCTGCCAGGAAGGGCGAGACATCCCTTCAGCTCAGCCGGGAAGAATGGGAGGCAGTTGTCCCCGAGGTTGCAGGCAAGGCCGCTGAAAAAGGTCTGCACGTGACATATCCCAAAGTGTTTTTAAGGCCCGATGAGACCTTTTCCTGTGCAGGCCTTGTTGCTGATAATTATTTTGTGTTCCCTAATGGCAGAGTTTACACGTGCCCTCTATGTGAAGACTATCCAATACACTCCATGGAGATTGTGGACGGTGTGCTTAAAGAGCGCCCCCCTATAAGGGAGTGTGACCTTTTCTCACTTCAGATTCCCGAAGGCTGTGTGCTAAACAAAATACTCCATCCTGGGAATATCTCATACGACTCGGACAACAGGCCCATCAGCCGCATAGCCTGCTGCATGCTCAAGGAGGAGGTCCTGCCAGCAGAGAGGTGATATCTACCTCCTGGGAGATCAGCCCCTGTGTCATGAGTATATCCGCGGTCTGTTTCCAGGCCCTGGCGTCAATCGTCCCGATGGCCTTGGGACTTTCAGGGATCACAAGTGTCCTGGTTTCAGCAAGTTGCTGCTGTATAACAGGGATAGGGGTTTCCGGATCAAGCCTGTGAATCGCTTCAGCCACCTTGAGCTCCAACTCTGAGTCCATTGCATCACTCCAGCCCTCCAGAACGGCTTTTGTAAAGACTTGGACCAGTTGTGGCTGCTCGCTGTAGACTTTTTTTGAGGTTATGAGGGAATTAGCCACGAATCGAATTCCAAAGGTGTTGGGGTTAAAAAAGCCGGCCTGTTTTCCGCTTTGCGCCATTTTTTCCTGGAGGATTATCCCCTGAGTATTACGATATACCGGCCAAAGCTCGACCTCGCCTTTCCAGAAGGGGTTGAAATCGTAATGAACAGCATAGAGTTCCATGTCATCCGGGCCGATTTTGTACATTCTCAAAAGGGCCGACAATATGGACTCGTCGTTACCGCCGTATGTGACGCCGACACAAAGACCTTTCAGGTCCTGAGGTTTTACTATGGCCCGCTTGTCCTTGACATAGATCCACTGAAGTGGATTGACCTGGAATATCTGGGCGAGTACCACCACATCGGCCCCTTTGGCAGCGGCCCGGATCACCTGATCTGCCGAGGCCACTCCAAAATGGGCCCTTCCAAGTTCGAGGTCCTTTATAGCATCCTGTTCCGGACCGCCTTCGCGAAGTTTCACTGTGAGGCCGTGGG
>JAUWGF010000173.1:0-3791 GCA_030606515.1 Deltaproteobacteria bacterium
ATAGATACACCTGAGGATATTTATGGCCCTGCCCACATGGTCATGCATGTGAAAGAACCCCTGCCTTCAGAGTATGAACTCATCAGAGAAGAGCAGATCGTATTCACCTATCTTCACCTTGCTGCATCAGAGGAACTAACCAGAGCACTTATTAAAAGTCGGTCGGTCAACATCGCCTATGAAACCATTCAAAAGGAAGATGGTTCCTTGCCGTTACTCACCCCGATGAGTGAGGTGGCAGGGCGCATGTCGATTCAGGAGGGTGCAAAGTACCTGGAAATGGCGCAAGGTGGTGAGGGCATTCTGCTTAGTGGTGTGCCAGGTGTAGCTCCTGCCACAGTAATAGTTATCGGTGCAGGAACTGTCGGAACAAATGCAGCCAAAATGGCCTGTGGCCTGGGAGCCAAAGTGTACCTGCTGGATATAAACTTAGACAGACTTCGCTATCTGAGTGATGTAATGCCCAGCAACTGTTTTCTTATAATGTTCAGCCCCGCAACCATTCGCAAACTTATAAAAGAAGCTGACCTGGTTGTGGGAGCCGTTCTCATCCCTGGAGCCAAGGCACCTAAACTGGTTACACGCGATATGTTAAAAACTATGAAGAAAGGCGCAGTGATGGTGGACGTGGCTATCGATCAAGGGGGGAGCTTTGAAACATCCAAACCTACAACGCACTCAGATCCGATCTATACGGTTGACGGCGTGGTGCACTACTGCGTGGCAAACATGCCCGGTGCGGTGGCTAAAACATCTACGCTTGCCCTCACCAATGCAACCCTTCCTTATGCTATTGAAATCGCCAACAAGGGATGGAAAAGGGCCTTCAAGGAAAACCCTGAAATTAAACGGGGTGCTAACGTAGTAAAGGGCAAGGTCACCTACAAAGGTGTTGCAGATGCCTTCGGCCTTGAGTATGTCCCGGTCGACAGTCTATTGTAATCTTAGCAGGGATTTAAAGCTTGCGCCAAATCATCTAATAGGATTTATTTTCACGAACAAACAGGACAGCGCCAATCCCTATGATAGCTAAGATGCTTAAAACAAGAAAAACGGGTTTATATGAACCGAATGCGTCCATCAATAGACCGGAAAAAAACATGGCACACATGCTGCCCAAATGTCCCCCGGCTTCAAGGAAGCCCGCTCCGGTCCCTGCCAGTTCCTTAGGGATCAAATCTAACTCCAAGGCAAAGAATTGGGGGGCGATGAGTTGTTCGAAAAATCCGACACCGGCAATCAGAATCATGGTCCATTCTAAGCGGCCAGCACTTGCCAAAAAAATGGTTGACAACAAAATGAAAGATAATGCGATCAAGAGCAACGGTTTCCTTCTGCCCCCGAAAGCAACGTCCGACAGATACCCTCCCAGAGGACTCGCCACGAGTCCTGCCATGGGATATACAGCGGCTAAAAGGCTTGCTTTAACCACACTTAAGCCATAAGACTCATACAGATATACAGGTAACCATACCAGGATAGCGTATCTGATATAGCTTAGACAGGAGAACCCGATGCAGGCCATTCTCACATCCTTATTATACAAAATTGCAATAAGCCTGTTGACGTTTCCAGAGCATTTCTCAGCTGGTTCAGGTAGCCTGGATGGAAAACTTTGTACACTATTTCCATCAGGACGGTCGTCAACAACCATCCAGTAAACAAACAACACGAATAACAGGATTATAGGTAGTGTCCAAAAGGCTGCCCTCCAGCCAAAGGTCTTGCCCAGATATCCTGCTAATACATAGGCTAAGACGGAAAAAATGCATACACAGGTGGCATATATCCCTAAGACCCGGCCTCTTGCTGACTCTGGAAACCAGTTGTTCATGAGTTTGACGCTAGGCCCCCAGCCTCCCCCCTGTCCAAGGCCATTGAGGCTCTGAAAGCCTATTAGATAGAACAGACTGTACCCAGCGCTAAAGAAAAAGTTAGCTAAAGCGGAAGTAACACCTCCGAAAGTTATTATTTTCCTGGGTCCAAAGATATCGCTTAGATAGCCTGCTGGAAACTGGGCGGCTGCATGGAAGGCAAAAAAGAAGGTACTTATGAGACCGACCTGAGTATATGAGAGTTTCAAATCCTGTATAATGAGCGGAATTATCGGCGCAAAGTTGAGCCTGTTTAGATAAAAACAACCATAAACCAGCCACATAAGGGCTAAAACAGTATACCGAGGTTGCCACCATCTTTTTGAAGTTGTCAGTGGGTTTGGAAACATAGCTTGTATGCCTATGAAATCTGTTTAAGAAAACAATGACATCTTAATACAACAAAGAGGCCCGGAAAAAGGAATTTACATGCAAGGGAAAGGTATCAAAGGGCTGGCGATAAAGCAACTGAAGAATGAGTTTCCTCATTGACGTCGACTGACCAAAAAAGCTTGCACTCCAAGTATTAGAGGAAATGATATCGAGTTGCCACTTTGGAGAAGAGGTAAGAGAGCATGGGTATTTGTATTGGTAAAATATGACCAAATTTCATTGGAATTATTACTAAATTTAACTAACGCTTTATTGACAACTATCATTAGATTTAATAGCTGAAGATATATGTAGGATTTATAAGATTGTTTACATTTTTTTATGATAGGCATATAATTTTATATATTAGAATTGTGATGTTATCAGACCTCTCACTTTTTAGATAACAGGAAATCATTTTTGGAAGAAAGGAGGTGAAAAAGAGGTAGTAAGTTGGTACTGCAAACCAAGAGGCAGTGCCTTGTTAGTCAGAGGGCTTTATTGATGAGCATATTTTATAATTATAAGGAGGTACACGATGAAAAGTAAACTTTTAACAATCGCTACTATGGCCCTTGTCTTGGCATTTTGTTTGGCTTCCAGCGATGTTCTGGCTGCTGATTCCATCAAGGCCTATCTGGGATTCTCCCGTGAGGTCAACGAGGCCCTGGCAAAGAAAATTCAGGAAAAAACTGGGATCGAAGTAAAGGGTATCACCCTCTCATGGGGAGAGATCGGGGCCAGGACCAGGACGGAGTACCCAAGGTTCAACGCGGATATGATTTTGTCTGTTGGTGCGGCCGAGGCTATTGGTGGCGCCAAAAAGGGGTATTTCGAGGCCTACAAATCCCCAACCTGGAATGACATTGATCCCAAATTCAAGTCCCCGGACGGCACCTATTATGCCCTGGGCACGTTTTCTTTTATCCTGATCGGCAATAAGGAAAAACTGGCAGAAAAAGGATATGGTATGCCCATGAGCTATAAGGATCTTCTGGACCCCAAGTGGAAGGGACAGATCGTTGCACCCTCACCCAGGACCTCAGGAACGGCCTACATGATCAATTACTCATTTCTCCAGCTCTACGGGCAAGAGGAGGGGTGGAAATACCTCGAGGCCCTGGACAAGAACATGGCCTTCTATACCAAAAGCGGTAATGCCCCGACAGACCTGGTGGGAAGAGGAGAATACCTTCTGGGACTCACCGCAGATGAGAATGTGCTTAAAAGGATTAACGACGGCTATCCCATCCAGTGGACCATCCCCACGGAGGGAATCGGATACGAGGGCAACTACTGCACCATTTTTAAGGGAACAAAGAAGCTTGCACTCTGCAAGAAAATTATGGACTATCTGGGCACGGAAGGCTGCAGTAGGTTTATTGCGAGCATGGGATACATCCCGCCACGGCCTGGCATTCCCAGCGCATTATACGGCGCAGCTATGCCAAAATTCATAAAACTGGACCACGCCTGGGCTGTCAAGAACAAAAAGAAAGTTGTCAAGCAGTGGAAAAGGAAGTTCCTGATGAAGGAAACAGCAAA
>JAUWGF010000140.1:0-4891 GCA_030606515.1 Deltaproteobacteria bacterium
TTTGCGGTCATTAAACCACTTAACAGTTCCATTTATCATAATATCATCCTCCTTTCGAAAAATTTCAACGTTACAAACTGAAGGATGATAGCGTTTAACAAACGGATAATCCCCACAGAAAGAAACCCTCCCGCCAATTTACGGCGGGACTTACTTGATGGCACACACTAAGCACCTTTATAAGTAATAGCAAGCCAAATATTTATTTTTTTAAAATATCAACACATCAGCGCCGTCCACCGAAAAAGAATTGGGGGACCTGATTGCAATTCAAACACTTGACATTTTGGTCATAATGGTCATAGTGGTCATAAATGGAGGGCGACCATGAACAAGAGCGTATCAGTGGCTGAAGCAAAAGCCAAATTTTCAAAATGCATCCGGCAAGTAGAAACAGGCTCGTCCGTACTCATTACCCGGCATGGCAAACCTGTCGCCGCTCTCGTCCGCCCCAATGAACTGGAACACCTTGAACGTCTGAGAAAAGCAGGGCCGGAAAGCGGACTTGTCAGTATTGCAGGCGGCTGGGAAGGCTCCGAGGAGCTGGTCAAAATCTTGGACGAATCTCTTCGAATTGGACAACGTGACGTGCCGGATTTGGAACACTGACGATGGCCTTTCTGTTTGATACAGACGCAATTTCAGAACTATTGCGCCCTCGTCCCGCAACGGCTTATATCAAGTGGATTATGGCCATCTCTCGTGAGGAGCAATTCACCAGCGCGGTTGTGATCGGCGAATTATATCAAGGCGCCTACCGTTCCCAGGCCAGTGAACGTCATCTTTCCAATATAGAGCAACGCGTACTTCCCGCTGTCACCGTCCTCCCCTATGATATTGGAACTGCCAAAATATTCGGGAGAATCCGTGCCCACCTTGAAAAAACCGGGGCAGTCCTTCCAGATGCAGACATTCAGATTGCTGCCACTGCCCTGAACCATGGCTTGGAGCTTGTAACCGGCAATCTGCGTCATTTCAGCAGGATTGCTGGTCTAAAGCTCAATACCATCCTCGCAGATTCGCGACCGATTAAATAGTATAGGAATTTCCATTTTTTGACAGGATATACAGGATGATCAGGATATGAGAAAAGTAAAGAAATCATGTTTTTGATTTCTGACGATATAACAAAGGATGGGCTGTTTTCTCCTTTTTGGCCCCTCAATAAACTCAAAAATCGTTTACTTAACGCATTTTGCAAGAGCCTGTTATAAGTAGAAATAAATTTTAAGGAGAGAGAAATGTATGTCCTGAATCTTCTGAGCGGGCTCAGGGATGTTAGTCCGCTTGCCCATTTGTTAGTCGTAATTATTAGCATGGTAGCTGTTGGTCTCGTTATCAGTGTATTACTGTTTATGTTCCTGGCCCGTTGGAGCCGGAGGTCGGATGATATTTTCAGTGAGGCAGTGATAAAATACCTCAAGCGGCCTTCAAGATTCCTCTTCCCGGTATTATGTCTTATGCTTTTTGCTCCGGCTTTGAGTGTTCCTGATGATCTGGCAGGTGCTTTCAGGCATGTTTTGGCCATTGCTTTTATAGCTACACTTACCTGGATGGCCATAAGAACTGTTGCAGTGATCAGAGAGATAATACTTTCCAGGTTTGATGTAGACCAGAAGGATAACCTGGCTGCCCGTAAGATTTATACTCAATTCCGGGTGATTGAGCAGGTGATCATCGTTATTATCCTTATAATAGGAGTCTCTTCTTTATTCATGACTTTTGAGAAAATACGGCAGTTGGGTGTCAGTATAATGGCTTCTGCCGGTGTTATAGGAATAATTGCAGGCTTTGCAGCCCAAAAAAGTATAGCTACCCTTTTTGCAGGTATCCAGATTGCAATTACACAGCCGATCAGGCTGGATGATGTAGTAATCGTAGAGAATGAATGGGGCTGGATCGAGGAGATCACTCTTACATATGTAGTGGTAAGGATCTGGGACCTGCGGCGCCTGGTACTGCCTATCACTTATTTTATTGAGCGCCCCTTCCAGAACTGGACCAGAGTTTCTGCCGACATATTGGGCACAGTGTTTTTATATATGGACTATACTGTTCCGGTCCGAGTTGTCAGGGAAGAGCTGCAAAAGATAGTCAAGGGCTCTGACCTATGGGATGGGAAGGTGTGTGGCGTACAGGTTACTGATGCAACTCAACAGACTGTAGAAGTGAGGGCCTTGGTTAGTGCGACTGATTCGTCAAAGGCCTGGGACCTCCGCTGTCTGGTGCGCGAAAAACTATTAGAATTCCTCCAGAACAAATATCCGGCCAGCCTGCCAAAGACCAGGGTTGAACTGGAAAAGAGTATATTGGGTAAAGATTCAGCCTGGGGAGTTGTTGACTGAGCCAATTAAGCGCCTCTTCTTAATGTGGGGGCATGCCTTGGCGTATGGATCTGTGGGCGCGTGATCAGTATACATCTGAAGCGAATCCATGGACTTTTAAGAATACGAACATAACACTCCACAGGCTGACTAAAATTGAAGGGGAAGATTCACTAACAATAGACCTGCTGGTAGGCAATGAAGGAAGACATAAAAAAATAATTGAGAATGCTATTGTCGAGGAAACTGAATATGGCTTAACCTGTATTGCAAGTCGTGAGGATTTAATTTGGATGAAGCGTTTTAGAAATTCAAAGCAAGACATTGCAGATATTGAGGCATTAGAAAATGACAAAAATACAGAAAGTGGTTAGAGATATAGAGAATTTGCAGGATTTCTACAAAAGAACCAAGTTATTGAGGGCTCGGATAAAGAAGAAAGGCTTGGGACGTAAAAAAATCGAACAACAGGATTCATCTGACACAAAAAGCCGGTGCGATTTTACCCCAATTTGAAATATTTTGTTCGGCTTTTTGTGCAACTGATCAAACCAAATCCACCCTTCCCCCATTCATTTTGTAATACTTATTGGACATGGCTTCTATTGTGGACTGAACATGTGAAATTATGATCCATGCTTTTGCCGGATAGTTCTGTAGCACTGAGATAAGGCGTTCCTTAGTCTTTTCGTCAAGACCGGTTGTTGGCTCATCCAGCAAAAGGATCTCAGGCCTCATGGACAATATGGTTGCCATTGAGACAAGCCGTTTTTCCCCTCCTGAGAGTTGATATGGAACCCGGTTTCTGAAGCGCGATATCCCCAGTTCCTCAAGTGTCTGCTCTGCCCTCTCTGTTGCCTCCTGATGGTTCATCCCCATATTTAATGGCCCAAAGGCCACGTCTTCTATCACACTCGGACAAAAGAGCTGGTCATCAGAATCCTGGAAGAGCAGACCTATCGCGCCACGGATTTTTTTGAAGTCCTGTTCTGTTTCACGCTTTTTCCCGAATATGGTTATTTCCCCTTTAGTAGGATTGAGAAGGCCCAGTATTATGTGAAATAAAGTCGTTTTGCCTGCACCATTGTCTCCTAAGAGGCCGATTTTGTCACCATCTTCCAGGTGTAAACTGAGCCCTTCCAGCACCTGATTTCCATTTGGGTATTGAAAGAATATTCCTTCAAGATCTATCAGCGACATGGATTTATCCACTCAACCCCAATAATAAGAAAAAGATATGCAGAGGTGAGGCCGGCTCGGTAAAAATCCCGCTGGTGAAGGCGAAAATGCGAAAGCAGCCAGAAGGTACCGTCAAAACCGCGGCACAACATTGCTTTGTAGACCCTCTCGCCCCTTTCAAGGCTTTTGATGAACAAGGTCCCGATAAGATAAGCATAAGTTCGATAGGTATGCAGATTGGACCCGGGTTCAAATCCCCGGACCTTGATGGCCTGTTTCATGCGATGAAATTCAGAATCAATAACGTGGAAATACCTCCAGGAAAAAAAGATAAGTTGCACCATCTTAGTTGGGACCCGGAAATGTGCCAGGGCATGGGCCAGTGAAAATATGGTCGATGTTGAAAGCAGGGCCAGGTTTGCCAGTATTATCGCGTTGCATTTAAGACTTATTGACAGGGCAAGGTCCAGACCCTCTGCTGTAATCACAATGGGGCCCAAGCGGGTAACGCCGGTCCCGGGTGTTGTCCACGGGAGTATGAACCATAACATCAGAACAAAGAGATTGACCACAAACAGGCGATGAAACACTTCCTTTAAAGAAAGGCGAGAGGCCATTACCAGGAGCAAACTACCTGAAAGGGCAAGGACCTGTCCTTCCAGGCTTCCAAGACTCACCGTTACAACTGCATAGCCTCCGGCGAGCAGGATCTTTACTCTGGGATCTGCAGAATGGAGTATGGATTTTCCCGAGGCAAAACGTTCGCAGGTCACTTTTTGCGTTTTCTCTGAGTGAGATACATTGCTAAACCCATCAGTCCGGCAATATATCCGAGCCCTGCAACCACGTCTCTAAAACCAACTCTATCACCCTGTTCGGCCAATCTCAACAGTTGCTCCTTTATGGGATTGAGCTTGCGATCAAGAATCTGTTCAAATTCCGTACCGGTAAGGGTTACAGTCCCTTTATGTGCATCTTCAGCCGCCTGCCCGTCTCCTTTGAGCTCAGGGCGTTCGGCAGTCCGCGGGCCTGCCTGTCCGGCTTCCGGGGCGGCAGTCCCTGATTCCATGCCCTGTACAGATACAAGTGCCTCAGCCCGGTGCCCCATCCCTGCTTCAAGGACAAGGCGGTACTCTCCGTTCCCAGGCGGCTTAAAAGAGAATTCCCCCTTTTTATCAGTCATTCCATGAAAGATTTCTTTGCCCTCGGAATCAAAAACCAGAATAGTAGAATCCATAGCCTTGTTTCCGCCTGAAAAATAGCCCTCAGCCAGAATCATTTTGCCGTCATACCAGGCAAACAGGTTGACCCTGTGGGCATGGGCCTGGGTGCAAATCGCAATCAGAATCGGGATAATGATTATGGAAACAAGCCCCAATTTGGCTGCT
>JAUWGF010000101.1:0-6675 GCA_030606515.1 Deltaproteobacteria bacterium
ATATGACTAAAACAAAGAAGATCCACCGCTCTGAATCTCAGCGCGATATGGCCGAATGGAATAAAGTCATCAGAGAATCCCTGTCCTTAATCAAACACAAGTTCCTGGTCATGAGCGGCAAAGGTGGTGTTGGCAAGACAAGCGTTGCCGCTAATTTGGCCATCGCCCTTTCAAGAAAGGGAGCCAAGGTCGGCTTGATGGATGTAGATCTTCATGGTCCGGACATTCCAAGAATGCTTGGTCTCAAAGGGCTTCTTGATGTGAGCTCAGATAAGCGAATGGTACCCAAGGCTTATTCAGACAATCTGGAAGTGGTCTCCATCGAATGCCTGGCCAAAGATAAAGACCAGGCTGTCATCTGGCGTGGGCCGTTGAAGTTGCGCGTTATCCGGCAGTTTATCTCTGACGTTCGTTGGGGAAAGTTGGATTATCTCATTATCGATTCACCGCCCGGGACGGGCGATGAGCCACTCACTATTGCCCAAACCATTTCAGATGCCAAGGCAATCATCGTGACCATGCCTCAGGAGTTATCGTTAGGCGACGTCAGAAAATCGATCAATTTCTGCAAAAGCGTTAAGATGCAAGTCTTTGGATTGATAGAAAACATGAGCAGTTTTGTGTGTCCCCACTGTGGCAAACCTATTGATATTTTTGGTTCTGGAGGCGGTTCAAGAACAGCTCTGGCTATGCATATCCCCTTCTTGGGCCGGATTCCGTTGGACCCCAAAATGGTGCAGTGTGCTGACGCAGGAGAATCCTATATGGAAAAATATCCAGATTCAGAAGTAACCAAAGCTTATAACCAGGTTGTCGCGAAAATTATGGAGGGGGAATAAAATGAATTTCGCAGAAATCATCAAGGCAGGCAAAGATGAAGGAAGCGAGAAACATGTACCTTGCATCGAGATCGACAAGGGACATAAATCAGGAAGAGATATCATTCGTGTGGTTGTGGGTCATGATACGCCTCACCCTAATACGGTTGAACACCACATTGAATGGATCGAGCTTTACGGACTGAAAAAGGACAACGATCAGGTGATTAGTCTGGGTCGTGCCACTTGGGCTCCTGTCTATAGCAATCCTAATGTCCGGTTTCAGATTAACCAGATCGGGGATTTTAAATCTTTCCACGCTCTGGCCTACTGCAATATCCATGGTTTGTGGGGAAATTCCCTCGAGGTCGGGAAATAGCCACAAAGGTCTGTTTCCCGACCATTAAATAGGATTTATCCACTATCAAATAATGAATAAGGAGGAAAGTAAAATGCCACGAGGAGATGGAACAGGACCTAGAGGTCAAGGCACTGGAACCGGCAGAGGCATAGGACAGGGTGGAGGTGGGCGCGGCAGATCCGGCGGCTCTGCCGCAGGCCCCGGAGGAAACTGCATTTGCCCTAACTGTGGTGAACGACTCGCACATCAAATTGCAACTCCTTGCTTTGAGCGAAAATGCCCCAAGTGCGGGGCCGCCATGACGCGGGAGTAATGGATTCGATGTATTTATTACGGGAGTTGCCCCTTGATCTGGCAGAGTTAACCGAGCTGGCTCTCGACCTTCGGTGGACCTGGAGTCATGCCGGTGACGCCCTGTGGCGGAGGTTGGACCCACGGACATGGGAGCGAACTGAAAACCCATGGATGATCCTCCAGGATGTCTCCCAGGAACGTCTTGAACAATTGGCTGTGGATCCGGATTTCATGGAAGAATTGCGGCGTCTGGCCGAAACCCGCAAGAACTATCTAAATGATCCCGGCTGGTATGGCAAGACGCATCAAGACGCGGGCTTGAAACAAATTGCTTACTTCAGCATGGAATTTGGCCTGGGTGAGGCACTTCCTTTATATGCGGGAGGATTGGGCATTCTGGCCGGAGATTACCTGAAAGCTGCCAGCGATCTCGGAATACCGCTGGTGGGTGTGGGGCTGCTCTACCACGAATAGGTCATAGGGGTCAGGCTTGACAATTGGGTATATAGGGATAGTAAAGAAGGCATCATGGCGCGCAAGCCTCGCATCCATTACCCTGGCGCCACCTACCATGTTATGCTCAGAGGCAATGGTGGACAAGACATCTTCTTTTCTCCCTCTGACCGTTATCGCCTCTATCTCCTGCTCCAGGAAGATATAGAGAAATACGGACAAAAACCTCCCCTTACCCGATTGGCCTTCTACTTCTTGTAGGCTGGTCTGATGCCCTTCAACATAGGGTAGTGCTTGGTGTTGAGGGTCTTCAGCTTCGCATTCTCGGCTTCAGCGGTAGCAGCCAAGATGGCGTCTGCAAGTCCGACGCCGTGTGACTTGCTGTAATCGCGCTTGTAGAGCCCTCCAGCCTTCGCGATCTCGGCACTTACAGGAACAACACGGAAGAGGGAGACAAAGTTCTCCAGAGCAGTTTGTTCTGCATCTCCTTTCACTCCAGCGTACAACTCCGCAACGACGATGGATGACAGGATAATCCGAGCAGAGTGGGCGTTGACGAAGGCCACCGCTTTGCTGTGGCCGCGGAAAAAATCAACAAGAACATCTGTGTCGAGAAGGATTGACCCCGCCATGATCAGTTCCTGTCCCATTCGGCCCGCGTTGCCTTGAAGTCAGGAAGATCCGTACGGTCCTTCCAGATTCCGGCAGCCTCGCGCAATACCGCCTCCCGTCGACCGCAGCCCGCTTGATCGATAAGGCGATCAACGGCCTCTCGAATGAGCTCGCTCTGTTTCTTCCCAGCGGTCCTGGCGATAGCAGCCAGTTCGTCACGTTGGCGCTCTGTCAGGTATATCTGCGTTCGTACCATGCAACACCTCCAATACTGTATACATCGGTATTATACACCATTTTTGTTCCCTGCCAAGGCCAACCGTATACAATCACTGGCAAATTTTCCGCTACGCTACAATTTTGTCGTATCTTATCCCTCTAAAACTACATATTTGTAATTTTCAATTTTTTGAACTGGTTGACTGAAGTACTATTACCGCCTGAATTTTAAAGGAAAAGACCTTATTCAGCAGCCACGGAACGATCTTTGCTAATTGTCCTCTTTAAAGAGAAAGAGCATATGACTCAGATCAAGGACTGTTTAGACAGTATTCCGTTACTCTCTGCAAAGGTGTCAGAAATAGAGGCCCTTGAATTGCGGGCTATCTATGAGATCTCGCAGGTCGTGGGCTCAGCCCTGCATCTCGACAAGGCCCTATCCCAGATCCTGCACGTCCTCCACACTACACTTTCGATGGAGCGCGCCACTCTGGTCCTACTGGATGAGACGGGTAGCATTTTGAGCATAAGGGCATCTTACGGCCTGACACATAAAGAAGATAAATGGGGCGTCTTCGGCCTGAATGAGGCTGTTTGCAAGAAAATCCTTCAAACATGTTCTCCGTTTGTGGTGCCGGACATTCACAGCGAACCAGTGTTCCTGAATGTGATCCAGTACCCGAGTCTCCTGAGCAAGGACAAGCTTTTCTTTATCGGCGTGCCCATTATTCTTCGCAAGAAGCCTGTGGGAGTGGTTGCCGTAGACCGTCTTTTCGGTCCGGAGATATCCTTTGAGGAAGACATTCGTTTTCTCACTAAGGTGGCCATATTGATCGCCCAGTTCCTAAAACTCCACCAGACCATCTGCTGCAAGGAAAAGAGCCTGATGGAGGAAAACCGGTCCCTTCGAGCAGAAGTCCGCAGACCTCACAGCAGACGCGATATCATTGGGACAAGCAAAGCCATATATGAGGTCCTGGAAAAACGCACACGCTCTTTGAAGGACCTTGAACGTGAGGAAGTTGAAGCCGCTCTTCGTCGTCACGGGTGGGTCCAGGTCAGAGCTGCCAGGGACCTGGGCCTGACTCAACGGCAGATCGGTTACCGTATCAAGAAATATGGTTTGCGCCCGCCCGGATCAGGTTAATCCATAGGAACTTACGAATTTGTAAAAAAACAGATATAATCTTACAAAAATGTAATAATAATCAAATAGCCTCTCCCTTTACTTTTCGTCATTTCTGTTCCTAACAAACTGTTTTGACAGAACAAAAATCTTGAAGACCCCTTGTGGCATCAATATTGAGTATAGGTCAGAGATAACTCGAATATAGCGTGACGGCTGACGGCATCATGAGACCATAAAAACGTCGTCAGATTTATTAACAAAAAAAACAGCAAGAAAAAAGGAGGAGAGAGTTTCATGAACGAAAACCAATTAAAGCCGATTTGGGAAATGGCCACTTGGTTGTCATATTGTTGACTACAAAAATGTAATATTTAAAGATCAAAATTACAAATATGTAACTTTTATTTTGCATAAAAGAAGTATCCAAAGCTCTAAAAATTAAAGAAAACAGGGAATTGGATGAAAATTTCGGTTGTGGTATTAGACTTGCTAAATATTACACTTTTAGTTGGCAAGGTTACAAAAATGTAAATCCTAAAGGAGAAGAAAATGTATGGCTCAGAATCAATCAAGAGATACAGCATTTATACTGACCGCGGCAGCACTGGTATTGCTCACTGGTATTGCTGATGGCCCTATGGGGAAAGATAGCCTGCAACACTTAATTTAATTGAAACGAAAGGAATAGGATAATGAATACAGGTGATACAGCCTTTATGTTAATAGCCAGTGCCCTTGTCATGCTCATGACACCGGGGCTGGCGTTATTTTACGGTGGACTTGTGCGTTCTAAGAACGTTCTTGGCACCATTATGCACAGTTTCATCTGCCTGGGAATAGTCTCTATTATTTGGGTTGCCTATGGTTACTCCCTGGCATTTGGCCCTGATATCGGTGGACTCACAGGAAACCTTGACTGGATGTGGCTCAAGGGCGTGGGCACAAAAGTAGGCCCCTACTCCGATACTATCCCGGATCTGCTCTTCTGCGCATTTCAACTGATGTTTGCCATCTTGACTCCGGCCCTAATAACCGGAGGCTTTGCCGAGAGAATGAAATTCTCTGCCTTCTTGATATTTATCGTGCTGTGGAGCTCTCTGATCTACATGCCGATCTGTCACTGGGTCTGGGGCGGCGGATGGCTCGGAAGCATGGGGGCTCTGGACTTTGCCGGAGGGACTGTTATCCATATTAATTGCGGCTTTGCAGCCTTGGCGGCTGCCATTATTATAGGCAAGAGAAAAGGATGGGGTCGAGGAGAGTCATTCCATCCGAACAACCTGCCAATGACTGTTCTGGGGGCCGGCATATTATGGTTTGGCTGGTTTGGGTTCAACGCGGGCAGTGCCCTTGCAGCCGACGAAACCGCTGCATTGGCCTTCTTTACTACGCAGGTGGCAACTGGAGCGGCCGCTCTCTCATGGATCATTGCTGAATGGATACTCCGGGGAAAGCCCACAACCCTTGGGGCCGCCTCCGGTGCAGTGGCAGGATTAGTTGCCATTACCCCTGCTGCAGGGTTTGTAGGTCCGATATCGGCTATAATTATCGGCCTCGTTGCTGGTGTGCTGTGTTATCTGGCTGTGTTGGCCAAGTCCAGGCTTGGCTACGATGACGCCCTGGACGTGGTGGGAATTCACGGTATTGGGGGAATATGGGGTGCACTGGCCACAGGACTCTTTGCCTCAATTGCCGTGAATCCCGGCGGTGCGAACGGTCTGTTCTTTGGAAATCCCCAACAGTTTGTGATCCAGGCAACAGGGGTAGGAGCAACCATGGCATATTCGTTTATTGGTACTCTAATAATTCTCAAAATAGTTGATGTTATTGTGGGGCTTAGGGTAACCACAGAAGAGGAGGTCCAGGGCCTGGATATCACTCAGCACAGTGAAATCGGGTATTCCCTATAAATAATCCCCCAGGACGGACAAAAAAATGCATGGCGCATTCTGTTCGTCCCTATATACCTGATTAAGGAGGAATTCATGAAGAAAATAGAAGCAATTGTAAAGCCCTTTAAGCTGGACGACGTAAAAGAAGCCCTGAACGAGATCGGTATCAAGGGAATGACAATTTCCGAAGTCAAGGGTTATGGCCGCCAGAAAGGGCATAAAGAGGTCTATAGAGGTGCAGAGTACGTGGTAGATTTCATTCCCAAGGTTAAAGTTGAGATAATTGTAGATGCAGCTCAGGTGGACCAGGTGGTGGCAAAAATCAAGGAATCTGCCTATACAGGGAAGATCGGAGACGGTAAGATCTTTGTACTACCTATCGAAGAGGTCATAAGAGTCAGGACTGGTGAACATGGCAAGGAGGCTATTTAGGAAATAACCTTAATATGCTAATTGTCCTTGATCTAACCCGGACAAGCCGGAGCAGTGCCTTAAGTGAACTAAAGTTTGAAGTGCCTAAAGTTAAGGTATCACTTCGCTCCATCTATTTATATTAACCGCGCTGAAAGCGCGCACCAGAACTTTAGGCACTTTAGCTCACTTTAGGCACTTCAAACTCAATTAAGTAGAGTTTTTTCAACGAAATCAACTATACAAAAGGAGAAGTATCCTATGACACCGAAACAGGTATTGGACATGGCCAATGAGAAGGGCCTCAAGGTAGTTGACCTTCGCTTCCTTGACTTTCTTGGATTGTGGCAGCACTTCACAGTGCCTTTAAGCGAGCTGGATGAGACCAGCTTTGAAGACGGCTTCGGCTTTGACGGCTCGAGCATTCGCGGATGGCAGCCAATTCATGCCAGTGACATGCTCGTTGTCCCGGATTCAACCACAGCC
>JAUWGF010000040.1:0-12172 GCA_030606515.1 Deltaproteobacteria bacterium
GGGATATGCGTCGATTCCGGGCGGATAAAAGCCCCGGTGGCAAGGCCTCTGCCATTACCTGTCCTATGGGATAAAAATAATATGATGAGGTCCATTCAAGAAAACTGATAAGGGATCCAGGTAAGAGAGGTCCTTGGTCAAGTATCCTTTTGACTTTTTTCAAATCCACAGGGGGTGGCTTTTTTGCAGGGGTTCCCCATGCCACCCCGACCATGTTCCTGCGACCTACAGGAACCAGGACCCTGGAACCTTTAGCGGGGAAAAGAGTATGTCCTGACAAGATGTAGGTAAGGGCCGTATATATGGGCAAGGGCACTACAACATCTATCAGTTGATTGCAGCCAGGGGAATTAAGCTCAACAGGTGTTTCATCCCTCGCCCTGGAAGAACATTCCTCAATCATCCAGATCAGCGACCAGTTTCTTCAGGTATTCCTTAAATCTTCCACCAAGATCCGGATGTGAAAGGGCATAATTCACAGTAGCCTGAAGGTATCCCATTTTGTCTCCGGCGTCATATCTACTGCCCTTGAACTCATAAGCATAGAGTCCCTGTTCTTTTCGGAGACAGTCCAGGGCGTCTGTTAGCTGGATTTCACCGCCTACCCCTGGAAGGGTCCTGTTGAGGCAACCATATATCTCAGGCCTTAATACATACCGGCCGATTATGGCAAGATCGGACTTGGAAGTACCAGGTGCAGGCTTTTCAATAAGTCTCTGTACCTTGTAGACCCCTTCTGCCACTTCTTCACCCTCTATGATCCCGTATCTGTGAGTTTCATCCAAAGGGACCTTTTGTACGGCGACAACGGATTGCTGGAATTCATCAAAGACCCTTAACATCTGAAAAACACAGGGGATCTTGGCATCTACCATGTCGTCGCCGAGCACAACTACAAATGGCTCATTGCAGACTACCGGTTCTGTGACCTTTACAGCGTGTCCAAGGCCCAGAGGCTCTTTCTGACGGACCGAAACTACCTCGATGAGATCGGATATGTGACGGACCTCCCTGAGAAGATCCAGCTTACCCTTCTGGGATAAAAAAATCTCAAGTTCAAAGGAGTAATCAAAATGATTTTCAATGGCTGACTTCCCGGAGGCAGTTACCAGAACCACCTCTTTTATGCCGGAGGCAACTATCTCTTCCACAATATACTGAATGATAGGCCGGTCCACTACGGTCAGCATTTCTTTGGGAATGGCCTTTGTGGCAGGCAGAAATCTTGTTCCAAGGCCCGCCACCGGGACCACGGCCTTTCTAACTTTCATCATTATTCTCCTGAAGCATTCAACTTGATAGTAACTGCTGTTATTTTTTTGAGGCCATGGCCAGCCTGGAATCTACAACTACCCAGTTAACTCTTGCCAGCCACGCATCCAGATAGGCCAAAGGTTGCCCTATAAAATCCAGTACGTATGCATGCTCAGCCATATCCACAACCAGCAAGGGTTCAAGCCCCAAGGGCCATTCTGAGTCATTGTCCAGACCAAAAATTACCAGTCGCCTTGATTGATTATCCCACGCAAATACGCCCCAAGCCCTCACTGCCATAGCAGTGGCCCTGAATTTTACCCACCACTGATCAAAAGAACCAAATGATTCCTCCAGGGCCTTACCGATCTTTTGGCCGGGTCTAACGCTCTTGGGTGTCAATGCGTCAAAATACAATTCATGGAGTCTGACTGCGTTGTGTAACTCGATCCAGGCCAAGACATGATTGCGCCATTTGCTGGAAAGGGTATCCGCCAAAGCAAGATCAATTGTCCGATTCTGTGATTCCACTTCGGACAATTCCTGGCGATATCTTTCAAGAAGGGCCAGATGTTCCCGAATAATTGTTGCGGAGAATCCCTCAAGTGCTCCAATCAAACTCCTGTATTTTTGGATATCGGGAATAGCTGTTTTTTGCCCAGCCTTTGCTATCCCCGCTGACGGCTCTTCTGTTGCGGCTTCTGAAAGGCCGGTTACCATGACAGCGGCACCGGCTAATCCTTGTAAAAAGCTACGACGGTCAAGGTTATGTTCGTCCATTATGTGCCTTTTCTTATGATTTGTGCGATTAGCTATTAGCCGTTAGATTTTAGCTTAACAGTCCGTTTTTATAGAAAATTCTACCTAATAGCTAACGGCTAACGGCTAACGGCTAACAGCTAACAGCTAATGGCTGGCAACCGTCTATGTTGAAAAAGTGTAAACTACAAAATGAAGGATGTCTTATATTCTATAAATTAGTTTAACTGAAGAAGCTACAAATTCAAGAGCAGGTATTTTAAGTGCCTAAAATACCTCCTCCTCCACCTTGGCCTTGCATTCAGAAAAGACCTTGTAAGTCATTTGCTCGGTTTCAAGAGCCGTGGAAAGAATTTTGGAAAGATGTCCTAACTCAGAAGGACTTATTGTTAAATCTACCCCCATTGAAAAGGACTGCATGTAGTCAAGGCGATCCCCTCCCTGATGAATATAAACCACGAGGATCTTTCTGCGTATGTCCATCAGAAGAGAACTTATATATTCCTGAATATCGGCAAGATCGTCCTCTGGCTCAGGTCCATTTTGATACAAAAGAATCAGGTCATATATGTGATATCTGAATCTGAACTTGATATCATCCTGTTGATTGATCAACCTCAACTTATACCCCAAGCATGTCAGTTCTTTCTGCAACAGTTTCCTTGTCTGGGGCTCGGGACAATAGACAAGTGCTGTCTTGGTGCCTGGCTCAAAAGATTCAAAGCCTTGCGATTCGGTAGTGACTGCCTTTTCATCCGGAGACAGCGAAATTTTCTTGGAAGGGACCTCGATTTTTATTCGTTCTTTACAGTTTGGGCATGTAAAATACGCTACGCCATCCAAGGGCAATTTTTCTTCATCTATTTTGTAATGCCTGCTACAGCCGGTACAAATTACATCCACTTTACGATCTCCTGTGCTCAAAAAAGACTCTGGGGTTCTTTTTCCCAATCCGCATCTACGCTCAATCCATCGATGTCAGATGTCTTCTCACCTCTCTTGCTTTTGATTTGATCTATTCCTTGACGCACGCTTGCTCGACTGCTGGCATATGCCAAAGATGTCTTTTCGTCGATAAGGCCTTGTTCGAAAAATTGAATAATATGATGTTCAAAGGTCTGCATATTATACGCCTGACCACTTTCTATGATCTCGTAAAATGTCTTTCCCTCGCTTTCTCCATTTATGATAGAGTCCTTGACACGGATGTTATTCTGCATGATCTCAAAGATGGCCACCCTTCCTCCCTTTATTTTGGGCAACAGTCTCTGCCCAACCACCCAGCGCAAAGAATCCGCCAGGCGGAATCTGACCTGGCGTTCTTCTTCTGTTGAGTACATTCCCAGAATACGATTGATGGTTTGGCCGGCGTTTGTCGTGTGGAGAGTACTGAATACAAGATGACCTGTTTCTGCTGCGTTAAGGGCCACATCCACTGTCTCTCTGTCACGGATTTCTCCAACCAGTATTACGTGGGGTGCCTGGCGCAGGGCCGCTCTCAATCCGCTGGCAAAGGCATCAATGTCTTTGCCGAGCTCCCTCTGGTTAAAAGTGGCCTTTTTGTGAGGATGGACAAATTCAATAGGATCCTCCAGGGTAATCACATGGAGTTGTTTTGTCCTGTTAACCTCATCCAAAATGGCGGCAAGAGACGTGGTCTTGCCGGTGCCGGTGGCGCCGGTAAAGAATATTATCCCATTTTTTTCTCTGGCCATTGCCTTGAAGCAATCCGGCAATCCGAGTTCCTCAATAGTAGGGACCTTGCTCTCCAGCTTGCGCATTACAATGCTATAGACTCCTCTTTGGGAAAACACATTTACACGAAACCTCGGACCACCAGGCAAATCGTAGGAAAAGTCGCATGAGCCATGACGAAACAGGTCTGCCAAAAGTCGCCGGTCATCATTTATTAAAGCCAGAGCGAGCTGCTCTGTCTGGAAGGGGATCAGGTGACTGGTGGCAAGATCCATAACAACAGGATGAAGCTCACCATCTGCTGCTACTTGACATGGCCGACCGACTGTAAAGTTCAAATCAGATATCCTTGGATGGGCACTAAGCATACCGGCTAAAATTCTATCCAGATCTACCTGTTTCATCTCAACCAACCTCTGTAAAGTCTGCAGCTGCGCTTTTGGCAAAAGGTTTAAACTTCGCTTTATCAACGCACTTGTTATAGGCCTCGTCCGGGTCAATCCATCCCTTTTGCATCAGTTCCATTATGGCATCGTCCAATGTCTTCATGCCAAATTTTTTGCCTGTCTGCATGGATGACGGGATCTGATAGGTCTTTCCCTCGCGGATAAGATTTCTCACAGCCGGAGTGGCAACTAAAATCTCAAAGGCAACACATCGCCCCTTTATATCAATCCGCTTGAACATGGTCTGCGATATCACAGCCCTCAAGGCATCAGCAAGGGTCGCCCGAACCTGGGGCTGCTGGTGGGTAGGAAAGATCTCAATAATCCTGTCAACAGTCTTTGCTGCACTGATGGTGTGCAAAGTGCCCATAACCAGGTGACCTGTCATTGCCGCCTCAATGGCCAGAGAAATTGTTTCCAAATCTCTTAATTCACCTACCAGAATTATGTCCGGGTCTTCACGAAGTGCCCCTCTCAGAGCTGCACTAAAGGACTTGGTATGGGAACCCACTTCCCTGTGATTTACAAGACACCCTTTGTTTTCGTGGACAAACTCGATAGGGTCCTCTACAGTAATAATGTGATCCTTACGATTGCGGTTGGCATGATCCAGAATTGCGGCAAGGGTGGTGGATTTCCCACTTCCGGTTGGCCCTGTGACCAGGACCAGACCCCTGGGGAGCATCGACAGCTTTGTCATGATATCCGGGAGTCCTAGCTGTTCGGCGCTCAGGATTTTACTTGGAATTTCCCTGAATACAGCACCGACGCCGTTTTTCTGCATAAAAAAGTTGGCCCTGTATCTGGCAAGACCCGGGATTTCATATCCAAAGTCAACGTCTCCGGTTTCTTCAAAGACCTTGATCTTATTCTCAGGGGCAATTTCATAGAGCATTACCTTTAATTCATCATTTTCCAGCATTTTGTATTTTATACGATTAAGGTCGCCTCTAATGCGAAGAATGGGAGGAGAACCCGATGCTAGATGGAGGTCCGACCCCCCTTGTTCATTCAGCAATTTGAAAAAAGCGTCTATCTTGGCCATAGTAACAAGTATACCTCCTGGTGACACACCAAAATATATTTATCTGGCTACTTTATCGGCCAAATGTGTTAAAAGACTTAAACCCGTATATTGAGGCACGCTCTATAATGAAAGTTTAACCCTTGATCGTCTGTTCCTTGGAAGGTATACTGCCTTTGTCGAAATTTGAAATTTGAAATTTGAAATTAGGTAACGTATCTACATCTTTAGTATTTTTCCAATTTCAAGTTTTACTGCCAAAATACAAGATCGACAAAGTGTAAACTACTTTTGATTTGTCGTGAAGGATGCCGAAGGTTCCTTCATTTACTCTTTCTTTGAGCCCCACCTTGAGGGATTTTCGATGTTACTTTATGGATTTTCGATTATTTTGCATATTTCACTATGATTTCTCTTGAATCATCCATTATTCGACTTAAAGATGTTTCCAAAAAGTATTCCATGGACAATGTTGTCTTTTCCGGCATTGATCTGGAGATTGAAAAGGGTGAATTCATTTTCCTGACCGGTCCCAGCGGTGCAGGGAAAAGCACTATGCTACGCATCCTTTTTTGTGCTGAACGGCCTACATCAGGAGAGATCTGGGTGGACGGTGTGATACTCTCATCCCTTTCAAATGCCCAAGTGCCATACCTGCGGAGAAAAATCGGTGTTATTTTTCAAGACTTCAAGCTTCTCTCAAATCGCACCATATTTGATAATGTTGCCATGAGCCTGGAAGTAATCGGCCTGGGAAAGAAGCAGGCAGAAGAAAGAGTAATGCAAGTGTTGGAAGGGGTCGGGCTTGCAGGAAAAACGAGTCGCTATCCGTTGCAGCTATCAGGAGGTGAACAACAGCGTGTAGCTATTGCCAGGGCCGTGGTCAATAGACCCTCCATAATTCTCGCTGACGAACCCACAGGAAACCTGGACCTGCAACGGACTGAAGAAGTAATAATGCTTATGGAAGAACTAAATGCCAGGGGGGCAACTATTATTTTTGCAACCCACGATGACAGACTATTTGAAAATACCCATCGCAGAGTGATAAGACTCTTTAACGGAAAAATCAGGATCTAATAATGACTTTGGCTATCCTTTGCCGTAGGGCTTTTTCCGACTTTAGACAAAACTTTTGTGCGCAGCTTATAACTACAATGGTGGTCAGCCTTTCTATCCTGATTTTTGCCTTTTTTACCTTGCTCTACTTTAACCTCCAGCACTTTGTTGATAGATTTGGTGCAGAGCTTGGCCTGGTGGTCTTCCTCACTGAAGATACACCAAAAGACCGGATTCCATCCCTCTATCAAAAGCTTACAGGACTGTCAGAAGTGGAGGAAGTAACTTACATATCTTCTGAAGAAGCCTTTGGAAGGCTGGAAAAATTACTAAAGGATGAGAAAGAAGTGCTTGAAGGAGTTGATCCCCAGTTCCTGCCCCCTTCTTTTGAAATCCAAGTCAACAGGGCTGTGTTCCAATTGAAGAGAATTAAGCAACTGGCCGGAGAAATAGACAAGTGGCCTGAAGTATCCAAGGTCCAGTTCGGGCAGGAGTGGATAGACAGACTGTATGTTTTTTCAGGTCTTGTTCGAATTATTGTGGCAATAACCGGACTCCTTTTATTGTTCACCGCTGCTTTCGTGGTAACAAACACCATAAAGCTCACTGTTTATGCCAGACAAGAAGAACTCAAGATAATCCGCCTCGTTGGAGCGACAAATATTTTCATACAGGGTCCTTTCCTTGTCGAGGCCTTTTTGCAGGGCCTTCTGGGCTCAAGCCTTGCCATAGGAGTCGTTTTTGCATGTTACAGGTTTGTACAAGGACTTGAAGCCAAATCTGAGCTCCTCAGGGGTGTGAATATCTGTTTTATTCCTTGGCAGTATACCGTCGCTATAATAGCAAGCAGCGTATTGCTCTGTGTACTGGGTACTGTCTTGGCCATGCGGAGGTCCTTGCGTTTGTGATAAAGCGAAACCGGCTGTGGCTTATTGCTCTGATAATATTATCAATACACGCTTACGCATTTGGCGAAGAGGATCTAGTCAAGAAAGAACTTGAAGCCCAACAGCAAAGGCTCAAGTCTCTGCAAAAAGAGATAACAACTCACCAGGAAAAAGCATCTGACATAGAATCGAGTAAACGCTCATTACTCAAAGAACTAACAGAACTGGATGAAAAAATAGCTCAGGAGTGGGAAAGTCTTCAAAAAACTCGTCAAGAGTGGACAATAAAAGAACTCGCACTTATTGAGACCCAAAAGGATTATGTCAGCCAGAAGCAATCCCTTCAGGCACTGAAATTCCAGGTAGAAAGTAGGCTCAGGGCACTCAGAGAAATGGGCGAAGTGGGTAGTTTAAACATATTATTCGCTGCAGAGACCCTGCCGGAACTTTTATCAAGAGAGACCTATTTCAGGTTTATACTGGATCATGACAGAGAGCAGAGATGCCTTTACAGATTACGTATCAAGAAGCTTGCCGGGAATGAAACCAAGCTGGAACAACAAAGAGAAGCTCTTAAAGCGGCTGCTGATGAAATTGAAACTCATGCCCTTCTTTTTGAAGAACGTAAACAGGAAAAACAGGCCTTTTTGGACGAACTTAGACAACAGGGAAAGCTGTATGAGGTAATGTTAAAAGAGCTTGGATCTGCTGAGCAATCGCTTCAGGATATTATAAAACGTCTTAGCAGCAAAAGTGCCGGGGGTCTTATTTCAGGTCTTATTTCACCGGAAATGTACGACTTTAGGTTACAGAAAGGCAAGCTAAGCCCACCTGTAGTAGGACGGCTATCCAGGACCGGTGCTGATGGCTGGAGGAATGATGGGGAATGCCCCGGTGTAATTTTCTCAACACCCAGGGGCAGTGAAATCAGAGCAATTTTTGACGGCACAGTTGAATACAATGATGTCGTACCTGGTTATGGAAAGGTCTTGATAATCGATCATGGAAACGAATATTTCAGCCTGGTAAGTCAGGGGGCACAGTTCTTTAAGACCGTTGGACAGGAGGTCACCGAGGGGGATATTATAGGTCTGACTGGTGGGGGTCCATGGATCCAGGAGGGCATATACTTCGAAATAAGGCATGAAGAACAACAAGAGGACCCGCTTGAATGGCTTGACCCACGAGCCATAGAAGCAAGTCTTTCAAAATAAGTTGTTATTTGTCGTGAAAATAGTTCATTTTTTTTTCTTCAAACGATTCACCACTATCTTCGATGCGAGCCTGATTGCCGCCTCAAGGCTGGTGCAATCCGCCTTACCTGTACCGGCCAAGTCATATGCGGTCCCGTGGTCTACTGAAGTCCTGATTATTGGGAGACCTAAGGTCAGGTTGACCCCGTCCCGAAAATGAATAAGCTTAAATGGGACCAGTCCCTGGTCATGATACTGGCAGACTACAGCGTCGAATTTTCCATTGATAGCCTGATAAAACACCGTGTCCGGGGGATAAGGTCCACTGGCTGCTATGCCCTTTTCCCTGGCCATTTCTATAGCGGGTGTTATGACCTGCTCTTCCTCATTACCAAACATCCCGGACTCGCCTCCGTGCGGATTCAGCCCGGCCACGGCAATCTTTGGTTTTTTTAGACCAAACTCATTTTTTAAGGAAAAATCAGTAAGGGAAATTACTTGAAAAATCTTTTCCGTGCTGATGCTGTCTGCCACCTCCCTCAAGGGGCAGTGTATGGTCACAAGGGTTACCCGGAGTCTGTCGCCTGCCAACATCATGGCGTATCTTTCCGTGTTGGTCCTGTCGGCTAGGATCTCAGTATGCCCCGGGTAGTCGATGCCGGCAAGCTTAAGGCCCAGCTTGCTGATAGGAGCGGTCACAAGGCCGGAGAGCCTTTTCCCCCGGCAGAGTCTAATGCCTTCGGTGACATACTCAAAAGAGGCCTGTCCTGTAGCGGAGTTCGGCTTACCCCAAGGGACATCCTCAATGTTAAGACCGGTCCGGGTAATTACATGTATCGCACTGCCGGAAAGGGGATCGCCGGGCATCCAGGACGTAATGGGAATGTTGATATCAAGTGCTTTTGATGCCCTTTTAAGTATGTTCATGTCCCCTATGACGACTGCCGGAGGGGACAGCAACCATTCAGGATTGGCAGCAAATGCCTTTATAATGATTTCAGGACCGATTCCTGCCGGACAGCCCATGGTGATGCCCAGAGGATTTGGTGATTTGGTGATTTGGTGATTTGGTGATTGTAATCTGCGAGTATGTGCATGCATCTGCGATTCTATCCTGGATTCAGTGACCTGTTTGTCTGTGTGTCTGCCTGCCCTGTGGAATGCGTAGCATATTCCTCCAGGACAACCTCATCTCTCCCTGCAATTTCATTCAAAAAGACATTTACGTGTTCATTGGCTGCAGTCTGGAGAGAAAGTCCTACAAAATCAGGCTTGATCGGAAGCTCCCGTCTACCCCTGTCCACGAGGACAGCAAGCTGGATTTTCTGTGGTCTGCCCAAGTCAGTCAAGGCGTCCAGGGCGGCCCTGATGGTACGTCCAGTGTAAAGGACGTCGTCCACCAATATTATGTTTTTGTTGTCAACAGAGAACAAAATATCGGTCTTCCTGACTATGGGATGCTGGCTCAGTGTACTCCAGTCGTCTCGATAGAGAGTAATGTCCAAAATACCGGCGGGGAGCATAGTCCCCTCTATGGCAGCGATTCGCTGCTGCAGACGTTCGGATAACGGTACTCCGCCTGTCCTGATGCCAATGAGGGCGAGATTTTCTATTCCCTTATTCTGTTCTAAGATTTCGTGGGCCATTCTTGTAAGGGCCCGGTCCATCTCCCTTGAGTCAAGCACAATTTTACTGGTGTTGTTCACTATTTCCTCCAAATTGGCCAAATGGCTTATTCAGTTGATAAAAGTACCACGTAGATATAGATGACACAAACTCTGCTTTTGGTATTCTCAATTTTCGGCTTTTGAATAAACGCACTGAAATCATTTAATTTGGCTGGAAATGAGGTGGAATTTTTTCCTCAGCCAAAAAAATGCCCAAGAGCATAAGTGCTAACTTACCTATTCCAAGTTATCCTTGAACTCCTGCCAGTTAATCAGCATACCAGCCATGCCGTTGTAAACGGAGCGGGTTTTCGGGCTTACGCACCCTAATTTTTTTAAAATTTTCTTAGCCTGCGCTTCAAGCTCTTGTATTTTCTTGTCAGCTTTATTTATCTCATGACTAATATCTGCCCCGGCTTCAAGTTTCTCTTGATACTCTTCCGGCCACATTTTGGCTTCTGACAGCTCCTTGAGAAGCTGGCTTACAGCATCATCCATGGATTCCATATCGTTTATCCAATCCCCTAACCCGGACAAGCCGGAACCAAACAGGTTTGAAGATAAAAAAATTGATCACGAAAGCACGAAAATGCGAAGACACGAAAGTCTGAATGTTGTTTTATTGCAAATGTTCTAAATTCTCCAAACATGTTATATAACCACTATTGATATAGCCGCAAGAAGGCACAAATTGCAACTTTGCATCGTGCAATATCAGTTGATTATAAGTACCAGAAACATGGATTTCGACTTTTTACAAGTCCGTCACTATTTATAAAAACTTATTAAGACCAAGATTGAGGAACACCATGAATAGACATCTGCTTGCAGCTACAGACGGTTCTCCAAATGCCCACAACTCACTGAAATACATAGCCGGGATATATCAAGAGGTCCCGGATATTGATGTTACACTTATGAGCGTAGCAGAACCTCTGCCGTCATTCCTGACTACTGGAAGTAGGAGTTTCCAGGCGGAGAAAAGCCGTCTCACGCGTCTTGATGATATAAATAAGCAAAGGCAGCAGGAATGTACCGGCATACTGGAAAGAGGCATGGCTTTGCTGGAGCACAACCAATTTCCGGCTGATCACATTCACACAAAAGCGGTCGTGCAAAGCCGGAGTGCTGTGCAGGACATACTAAGTGAAGCCAAGCGCCGCAAATATGACGCATTGGTTGTCGGCAGGCGTGGCTTAGGACGTCTTGTTTCATACTTTATCGGCAGTGTCTCCTATGGACTGGTTCAGCATCTCAAGAATATTGCTGTTTGGATAATTGACGACCCCATTCCATCAAAGCACGTGTTGATTGCGGTTGATGCCTGCGAATCCTGTTTGCGGGTGGTTGACCACGCAAGCTTTGCATTAGCCGGAATAAAAGATGTAAAGGTGACTCTATTTAATGTTATTCCAAAATTCCGGCCGTTTATATCCAGGGAAGTCTCCGCTACCTTTGAAGATGTTGAAACAATAATAGCCTCTTACTCTGAAAAACAGATAAAAAACTTGCTTTCCGAGGTCAACAATATATTCAGAGATGCCGGATTCAATCCGAAAGCCGTAGAGATCAAAATCAAAAAAGGAAGCACGGGAGTGACACAAGACATATTGGCAGAATACGAAAAGGGAGGATATGGGACACTGGTTACCGGCCGCAGAGGAATCGGGGGATGGGAAGCTGTTTTCCCGGGCAGCGTATCCAACAGGCTGTTACATACCCATACAAAAGGAGCACTCTGGATCGTTGCATAAATGGAAAAGAAAATTATTGTATGGACTTGATGTTGTCGATGAATTATAAGTTCATAGTGGCATTTTTCACGACAAGTCAAAAATAGTTTACACTTTGTTGATCTTGTATTTTGGCAGTGAAATTTGAAACTTGAAATTGGGAAAAACACAAAGATGTAAATGCATTACCTAATTTCGAATTTCCAGTTTCGACATCGGCATTCAATTCGACAATACACGCTTTTTCGAAAAAGCATAAACTGGTGAATGAAGGATGCTTTCAATTCAATCTAATATTCAAAGAGACGCAATATGAAAAGGCAACCTGTAATAATTTTACTTATTTTCTTTTTTGCTATTCCGGTTTCGGCTTCGGCTCAAACTGATGGAGCTCTTGATTTTGTCAGGACCTCGGTAGACGAAGTACTCACCATCCTGCGTGACCCTGCCTACAA
>JAUWGF010000041.1:0-12162 GCA_030606515.1 Deltaproteobacteria bacterium
TATCCATTTAAAAGATCAGGGCAACACAATAATAGTAGTGGAACATGACCTTGACATCATTCGAAAGGCAGACCATTTAATTGAGCTGGGTCCCGGAGCAGCAGATGAAGGAGGACACCTGGTCTTCTCCGGCACAGCCGAGGATATGGCAAAAGACCAAGACAGCGTTACAGGACCGTATCTTCAAGGAAACAGACGTCTCAAAAGGCATGGTTATAGGAGAAAAAACCATGGTCAGGTAATCCTCTATAATGCACAGAAAAATAACCTCAGAGACATTACAGTGGCATTCCCTCTTGGCTGCCTGGTCTGTGTAACAGGTGTTTCCGGATCCGGCAAAAGTACCCTGGTGACTGACGAATTATATCATGCGCTTCACCGCGAACCCGGAGACGGACATTCTGAAAAGACAAAACTGATCCTGAAGGGTGGATTGTCCACCATACCTGAGACCATCCTGGTAGACCAGGCACCACTTATAAAGGCCCGGTTCTCAATGCCTGCAACGTACATGGGTATTTTTACCCGCATCAGGGCTGTTTTCTCCAGGATCCCTGAGGCCAGGAGCCGGGGTTATAAGGCAGGCTACTTCAGCCTCACCCGCAAAGGCGGCAGATGTGAAAGGTGCAAAGGACAGGGCTTTATTGATCTGGACCTGCAGTATCTCCCGTCAATCAAGACAACCTGTGATCTCTGCGGAGGGATGCGTTACAACAGGGAGGCCCTTGGAATAAGGTATAAGGGGCTGAACATGGCAGAAGTCCTGGATATGACAGTAAAGGATGCGGCGGATTTCTTTGCAAGAATACCCAGGATAAGATGCCCTCTGGAGGTTATTGAAAGGATCGGGCTTGGATATCTCAAGCTTGGCCAACCTGCCTGCACACTCTCAGGCGGTGAGGCCCAGCGACTCAAGCTCGCCAGGGAACTCGCGAAACAGGCCCATGACCCCACGATCTACATCATGGATGAGCCATCACGTGGTCTCCACCAAAGGGACTTGGAAAAATTTATTCCGGTTCTGGACGAACTTCTTGAGCAGGGCCACTCGGTCATACTTATCGAGAACCAGCCTGAGATCCTGGACCTGGCAGACTGGATAATAGAACTGGGACCGGGTGGGGGCCAGGACGGAGGAAACATCGTAGCTGAAGGCCCACCGGCCGCAGCAAACAGGTTACATTTATGCCGTACGGAATTGTTTTGAACCTTTCCATCTATAAATCCGTGAACGCAACCCACCGAACTGTAAGCGTTTACAGGGTGCTGCAGATGCAAGGCGTACGGATACGCAGACGTACTCCCTGTACTTCAAGTGCCCGACAACAAAGCAGATGCGGTGCCCTGTGAACGCTTACCAAAAAATAGGGCTGCGGGTTATTCAACCCGCAGCCCTTTAAACTCTTTCTCAGTTAAACCTTCTCGACGTATTATAGTCCGAAGATTCCTTTGAGAGCCGGCACCATCGGGTTGGCATAAAGACAAATCAAGGCTATGACCAATGCGTAAATTGTCAGTGACTCGATCAGGGCCAGACCGATGAACATGGTAACGGTGAATTTACCGGCAAGCTCGGGGTTGCGTGCAGTCGCATCAAGGCAACCTTTGGCGCAATGACCCATACCAACACCGCATCCGGATGCGGCGATACCGACGGCGAGACCTGCGGCCAGGACAGAGGCAGCCATAAGGAACCCAACGTGGCCACCTTTTTCGATGTCACCATCAGTAGCCAATGCCAGACCGGCAAAGCCCAAAACCATTAATACCGACAAAACAGAAACCAGAGAAACTTTCTTCACGTCATTCCCTCCTGTGTGAAATAAAATATGTTTAATTTGGCCTTCTTCGCTAAGTTAGGAACGTACAATATTAATGCTCTCCCCCCATGGCCTCCACTGAGTATACAATGGAAAGCATCATGAAAATAAACGTCTGAATCAGACACACCAGGCAACCCAGAACCATGATCGGCAACGGTGCCAGATAAGGCCCGGCCAGCATAAACAGCAGACCAAGAAGGATCTCCTTGGATACCATATTCCCAAAGAGTCGTATGGAGAGTGAAAGGATACGACCGATATGACTAAAAATTTCTATGGGTATCATGACAGGGGCCATAGCCGGAACAGGACCCATGAAGTGCTTGAGATACTTTATTCCATGAAACCTGAACCCTAAGGCATGGTATGTAAATATTGAGACGGCGGTGAGAGCCAGTGTCGTGTTGAGGTTGGCAGTAGGGGACATAAAGCCCGGAATCAACCCCATGTAGTTGGAGAGAAGTATCAGATAGGCAAATGTGGCAATCATCGGGAAGATGATCATGGCCTTCTTCCTGTCATGGGTCTGATCATAGAGAAAGTCATCAAGACCTCCCACAAAGGCCTCCATGACGTTCTGCATACCCGTAGGAATCATCTCCATTCTTCTGGTAGCTGCCTTGGCCAGGACAATACAAAGAATCATGGCAAGATAGCTATACTGCATGTGTGGGGCAAGGACCTTTGCAAGCACTCCCTCTCCCCCATGGGCAGGCAGCCCAATGGCATCCAATAAAATACTCAAAAAAAGTAACGGGTGTTCCATGGCTAGACAGCCTCCTTAAAACGAACTCTTTGAATCACCATAGCCAATAATAAGATATAAAAGTTAATCACCACAACCGAAAGGCCTATAAAAAACCCTATGGGTGAAACTAATTTGGGAAATATTAAAAAGGCCGCTGTCACTGCCAGGGTTATAAGCCCCAATCTGACAGCAAGCCCTCCGTAATAAACAATCATGGTATGCCAGCGTACCATGCGCTTGCAATCGCGCTCAAGCCCCATACAATTTAGATTGGCTATAAACCCGCCAACCAGGATACCAGTGACCATGTCAAGAGAAGATACCACATTGGCCACAACCACCATCAAAACCAAAAGGATCCAGTTGGCACACTTATAGTACTTTACGAAATGCTCGTCTATATGTCCGCTGATTACTGCCTTAAACATCGTCTTTACGACCTGGCGTGTGTGCCCCTGGCTGGTCTTTCCCCTTTTTCTCCTCGGATTCCTTGCTAAAACGCTTGGTCAGGACAAGAAAATTCTTAACACCCCCTGCAATCCCCAAAAAAAGGCAAATAATGGTAAGCCAATGACTTTGCCCATCAAATAGCCAGGCATCCAGATAATGCCCCGTAATCACCCCGGCAAAGATGGAAAAAACCACGGACATCGCAATAGCACTGGCAACACTGAGACTGCGAAACTGCGATGCCAGTTCCTCTCTTATAGTGCCCATGTATCACCATAACTTATTTGCCGATAGCCCACTCTGTTAATTGTACTGAACGGGGCCTCATTCATTTTATTATCATTAAAAAACTCCCCAAAAGCCTTCCTGGAGAATTGGATTATCAATTAGCACAGGAAAACACAACTGTCAATCCATTTGTATCAAACCGGCCCCTGATTTCTCTTTTAAGGTAACCGTTCACACTCCTTCAGACAAGGATTGAATAATTACGCCCTAAGCAAGATTCTTGAATGCGGATTCAGCATCCTTGAGAGTCTCTTCAATCACATCCCATCCGTGGGCCAGGGAGACAAAACCTGCCTCAAATTGGGATGGAGCGAGATAAACCCCCTCCTCCAGCATATGCCTGAAAAAGCGGGCATAAAGGTTGGTATCGGACTTAAGGGCAGCCTCAAAATCAACAACAGGACCTCTTTGGCCAAAAAAAGTCGTCATCATGGACCCCATACGCTGCAGACAGCAGATTACCCCATGTCGCTTGGCTAGGTCCACAAGACCATTTGCCAGGGCCTCTGCCTTTTCTTCAAGGACTTCATAAAATCCCGGACGGCTCACTACATCAAGGGTTGCAAGGCCGGCCGCCGTGGCAAGCGGGTTCCCGGACAAGGTCCCCGCCTGATAGACAGGACCCACAGGGGCTATCTTTTCCATGATCTCCTGTTTGCCGCCATAGGCCCCTACCGGCAATCCACCACCAATTATTTTTCCAAGACAGGTAAGGTCCGGCATCACCTGGAAATACTCCTGGGCCCCACCCGGAGCCAGCCTAAAACCGGTAATCACCTCGTCAAATATGAGCGCTATCCCCTTTTCTTCGGTCCACTCCCGCAGTTTAGGGAGAAAGTCCTCTCTTGGTGGGACTACGCCCATATTGGCAGGGACTGGTTCCACAATAATCGCTGCTATCTCATCCCCCTCTCTGTCCAGGACAGTCTTGAGGGCCTTTAAATCATTAAATGGCACAGTCAGTGTATTGGATACGACCTCCTCAGGTACTCCCGGACTTCCCGGAATACCAAGGGTCGCCAAGCCGGAACCGGCTTTCACCAGGAATGAATCAGCATGTCCGTGATAACAGCCATCAAATTTCAAGATCTTCTTTCGGCCCGTATATCCCCTGGCCAGACGGACAGCACTCATGGTGGCCTCTGTGCCTGAGTTTACCAGCCTCACCTGCTCAATGGACGGCACAAGCTCAACTATTTTCTGTGCCAGGGCCACTTCGCGCCAGGTCGGCACTCCGAAACTGGTACCGGATTCCAGGGCCTCCGCGACTGCCGCCTTTACCTCAGGGTGTGCATGCCCGATAATCATCGGACCCCAGGAGCAAACATAGTCGATATACTGGTTTCCATCTACGTCGTATAAGCGGCAGCCCTCTCCCTTCTCTACAAATATGGGATCGCAGCCCACTGACTTGCATGCGCGTACCGGGCTGTTTACTCCACCTGGTATCAGCTCCTGGGCCTTTTGGAAATAACTATTTGACAGGTGATGATGGTGCATTTGGCCTCCTCCTGTAATCTAAATAAAGCGATTAGCCTTTAGCGATTAGCGGTTAATTTGCTGCTGTTTTCCAAATAGGTTACTAACACTTAAAAACTAAATGCTAATAGCCGTTCATCACGGATTACCACACTAATCCTGATGAACCATTTTTCAAAGCTGAAAGCTAATGGCTAACAGCTAATCGCTCAACTTATAACGTAACTGATCACAGGGGTATAATTCGCAAGAATCTCCTCTTACCCACCTTCAGGACCGCCTGGGGCGCCTGGACCTCAATTTCCTCAGACCGCACCTTGGTGCCATCAATGCTGACCGCACCCTGTTTTATGAGTCGTCTGGCATCAGAGGTACTTTCCACAAGACCAGCCTCCTTGAGAACTTTGGGAAGATAGATTGTCTTTTCGTCTGGAGTTAGCTTGAACTCCGGGATATCATCAGGGACCTCGCCCCTGCTGAACTGGGCCTCAAAATCTGCTTTTGCAGCCTCTGCGGCCCGAGCGCCATGAAATCTTTCCACCAGCTCCTGTGCAAGCTGTGTCTTCACATCCTTGGGGTGAAGACGACCGTCGGCAATCCCGTCCTTAAGCCCTTTCATCTCATCCAGATCAAGACTGCTCAGCAATTCAAGGTACCTGAACATCAGATCATCTGAAACAGACATAAGCTTTCCAAACATATCTTGAGGCGGTTCGGTAATCCCTATATAATTGCCCAGAGACTTGCTCATCTTCTGGACCCCGTCCAAACCTTCAAGAAGCGGCATGGTTATTACAACCTGGGGTTCCTGTCCGTACTCTTTTTGTATGTGTCGCCCCACCAACAGGTTAAAGGTCTGGTCAGTGCCCCCAAGCTCAATGTCCGCCTTTATAGCTACAGAGTCATAGCCCTGGATCAGGGGATAGACAAATTCATGTATTCCTATGGGCTTTTGGGCCTGAAAGCGCTTCTTAAAATCATCCCTTTCCAGCATCCTGGCCACAGTATGCTTGGCACACAGACGGATCATGTCTATGGACTTGATCTCCTGCATCCACACACTGTTAAAGACAACCTCAGTCTTTTCCGGGTCCAGGATCTTAAAGATCTGCTCTTTATATGTCCCGGCATTTTCCTGTACCTGCTGAGGAGTGAGAGGAGGCCTTGTCTCGGACTTTCCGGATGGATCTCCTATCAAACCGGTAAAATCCCCTATGAGAAACATCACACGGTGGCCAAGATCCTGGAAATGCTTCATCTTCTGTATAAGTACTGTATGCCCCAGGTGCAGATCAGGGGCGGTTGGATCAAAACCAGCCTTGATCCTTAAGGGTATGCCTGTTTTAATGGCTCTCTTCAGTTTACCCTCCAGCTCATTCTCATCGAGAACCTCCGCAGCCCCCCTATGAATGAGCTCCACAGCCCTTTTCAGGTCCTGCTCCATGTTATGTACACCTATTTCGCATATTCCACGGCCCTTGTCTCCCGTATCACTGTCACCTTGATTTGACCGGGATAACTCAATTCACTCTCTATCTTTTTAGCCACCTCCCGACACAGAAACGGAGTCTCTGCATCAGACACCTTGTCACTGAGAACAACTATGCGTATTTCACGGCCTGCCTGGATGGCATAGGACTTCTTGACACCTGCAAACGACTTGGCAATATCCTCCAAATCTTCCAGGCGCCGCACATAGCTCTCAAGCATTTCCCGCCTGGCCCCGGGCCTTGCTCCTGAAAGGGCGTCCGCAGCCTGCACAAGGACCGCCATCACTGTATCTGGTTTCACATCTTCGTGATGTGCTGCAATGGCATGTACAATATCCTGAGACTCACCATGCTTCCTGGCCAGATCGGCACCTATAATGGCATGCGGTCCTTCTACCTCATGGTCCACAGCCTTCCCGATGTCATGAAGCAGTCCGGCCCGTTTTGCCTTTTTAACGTTGACACCCAACTCAGAGGCCATTATCCCACAAAGAAAAGCGACCTCGATAGAATGCTGCAATACATTCTGGGCATAGCTGGTGCGGAAACGAAGCTTGCCTAATAGCTTTATTAGTTCAGCATGAATCCCATAGGCTCCGATATCAAAAGCGGCCTGTTCTCCCGTCTCCCGAATAGTATTATCTATTTCTTTTTCTACCTTTTTTACCACCTCTTCAATGCGGGCCGGGTGAATTCTGCCATCAGCAATCAGCCTCTCAAGGGCAATCCTGGCCACTTCTCTACGCACTGAATTGAAACCGGACAAAAGAACGGCTTCAGGAGTATCATCAATAATGAGATCTATGCCGGTAGCTGCCTCTATAGCCCGGATATTTCTACCCTCCCGGCCTATTATACGGCCTTTCATCTCGTCACTAGGCAAGTGTACTACTGAAACAGTCCGCTCAGCTATATATTCACCTGCATACCTGGCTATTGCCAGTGATATTATTTCCTTGGACCTTTTCTCCGCAGTATCCTTGGTCTCTGTCTCTATCTTTTTAATCAGTTTAGCCGCGTCCTGTCTAACATCCACTTCTAATGTCTCGAGCAGACAGTCCTTGGCCTCCTGAACCGACATACCTGATATCTTTTCAAGCTGGCTCCTCTGTTTATTTACCAGGTCATTTATCTCTTTTCCCTTTTCCTGGAGCGTATGCTCTAACTGCTGTAATGTTTTTTCCTTCTCAAGGACCTCAATTTCCTTGTGGTCAACCAGCTCATATTTGCGATTTACCTGCTGCTCTTTTTGCTGTAGACGCCCATCTTGACTACGCAGTTCAATCTTCCACTCCTTTATCTCTTTCTCGGCCTCTTTTTTTAATTGAAATGTTTCCTCCTGTCCCTGGATCCTGGCTTCCTTGCGCAGTCTCTCTGCCTCTGCCTGGGCATCTTTCTTTAAGCGCTCAACTTCCTCTTTTATTGAATCAACTGTGTCAACAGTCCTGCGTTTGGTAAGCCATATGCCTGCAGCTAAGCCAACACACAGGCCCAAAATGGTCGAAACTAAAAGGTAAGAAAATTCCATGATGGGTGGCACCTCCCTTCCATATAGGATGGCCACACCCCATCTCGGCTCCCTTGTGGAGCGTCTGATGACGGTTACATACGGATTTTGGCAGGCGGTTGAAATCCGGGCCGGGATCGACCCAAAAAATGTGCTGTGACTATGAAAGGCCCGTCAGGTAGAAAACATCCCTCTTCCGAATCAGTCCAAAGCCTTTCCCCAGGCCCCGAATTAAGATGATCAACTTCTCTTTTTTCGAGTTTTTGCTTAAGAGGATTTTGTTCGCTAAAAAAACCTCGTTAAAATAGTCCAGCTATTATTGCAAACCGGCCGAATTTCCAAAGACATTTTATGGCATCTTTAACCATGCAGTCAGGTCTGGCCGTTGCTCAATTTTCCCTAAACACATCACATTGGTGTGCAACCTATTACCATATCCGTTTTATATATATGAACCCGAACGGGGTTATAGCCCATAAAATCCCCCACTTATGCCGTGTGGACAAAATTTATTGAACCTGGCTAACCAGGTGGGCGTCTCATCCGCTATTCGGGAAAAAGATTTCTCTCCTTCCATCCCTATGCGGAGAGGAGACCCCCTTGTAAAGAGAGTTGGCTCAACAAACTCTGCCAATCACCAACACAGCAGGGGAAACAAATCAAATTAATTCTTCTATTTTATTACAATACCACAATCTGCCAATTTAATCTATTGCGGAATCAATTTTGGCAACCAATCGACTGGTTTTGCTAACGACCGTCTCTTTTAATTCCCTCAATTGATGCCTGGCTAATATATAGTCTTTACCTACGTTAAGCATGGCTAAAACCACCATCTTGTGAGGGGCCAAGCCCTTGTTTGAGGCCTCCTGTTCTCTAACCTTCGCTTCAACGTATTCTACGACTTCCTTGACATCAACTTCCGGATCATCGGCCTTCAGTTCGTACACCTGGCCAAAAAAATTAAATTTTATTTGTGTCGTTTCCAATTTGTCTAGACGCCCAAAGGCATATCAGTTTGACGTGCTGTAGCAGTATCCTCAGATCCCTGTGAAAATGTACTGACCTGGTCGATTTTACCCAATAGGTCCGAAACCCGAAGACGAACATTTTCCCTCTCTTCCTCAAACCGGGCCAATTTATCTTCGAGGTCCTTTAGCTGTGAAGCCTGTTCCTGTGTCTGCCTGCGAAAATCATCCCGCTCAGACACCAATTGTTCACAATATCTTAATAGACTATCGACTTTATCTTCTAATAGATGAAGTTCCTGATCACTCATATGCCCTCTCCCGAATTTAAAAACATTGTAACCGTTCACGGGATTACAACGCCAGTTTTACGGCAACTCACCGAACTGTAAGCGTTTACAGGGTGCTGCAAGATGCGAGGCGGAGGGTACGCAGACGTACTCCCTGTACTTCAAGTGCCCGACAACAAAGCAGATGCGGTGCCCTGTGAACGCTTACAAAACATTAAACCCACTGGTTATGCATACGTCAACCCCATACGACACAAAGCACAATCCGTGCTTTGCAGTGAATAATTGCCGCAGTATGTGTTAACCCTGGAATTCCCTCTAACCTTTTCTTATCCTATCCAACAAAATAGTCTCTGCCCTGGCAAGGTCCATCCTCGAATTGACTCCCCAGGCCTCATCCTCAGTAGCAGCACTGACAGCCCCAACGGCTACGCCCTTAGACACCGCTATACTCACTATATCGGTCAGATAATACTCCCCCTGGATATTATCGCAGCCAACAGCATCAAGGGCATCAAATAAAAAATCCGAATCAGCCGCATATATTCCTGTATTTATCTCAGTTAGCAGTCTCTGGGCCTCTGTGGCATCCTTCTCTTCGACTATTCCTTGAATTTGAGCCCCTTCTGACGCAGACCTGAGCACCCGTCCGTATCCGCCTGGATCTTTCAGGTGCGCAGTCAGTAAAGAGAGAATCCTTCCGGAACTTGCATGATCTTCCATAAAAGAGGCAAGAGTACTTTCTTTCAGTAAAGGCGTATCACCACAAATGATCAAAACATTGCCACAGAACTCTCCCAAAGCCGCCTTTGCACACAATACCGCATGGCCTGTGCCGAGCTGCTGCTCCTGCACTACCAGATTAACATCGTACTCTGTCAGATAATCTCTAACAAGGTCGCTGCCATAGCCCGTTACCACGACCCTGGAAGCAATATCCAGATTCCTTAACAGGCCCAGAACATGTCCGATAAGGGGCTTTCCAAGGAGGTGATGCATTACCTTCGGGATCTCTGATTTCATCCTGGTTCCCTTGCCGGCTGCAAGTATAATACATGCCCAGGGCTGACTGCCCTCTGAAAAGGAATTTTCTATCATGGGGAAAGATCCTGGAAAATAAAAAGGGCAAGCACGCGGCTTGCCCCTCAGTACGGAACTATGTCATGAAATTGAAGTCCTACTAATCTAGTGACCCGCTATCTGGATCCTTGTAAGTGCCCTTGCAAGGGCTGCCTGGGCACGCGCAAGGTCAATTTCTTCCTTTCGTGTCACAGCCTCCTGCAATCTGCGCTCAGCCCTCTCCTTGGCCTTGAGAGCCCTTTCCACATCGATTTCCGCGCCTATCTCAGCGCTCTCAGCCAGCACGGTCATCCGGTTGCTTGACACATCGCAGAAACCGCCGCTTAAAGCTATGCGGACCGTATTTCCTTCATTAAGATAATGCATCTCACCTATCTTAAGCGTGGCCAACAGAGGAGCGTGATTTGCCATCGCACCGAACACACCATCCGTACCAGGTACAGTAGCCAGCTCAACCTCCTCACTGACCAACAACTTCGACGGCGTCACTACTTCTAGAAGTATCTTATTTGCCATTTACTTTTCCCTAGACCCGCGTCCGTGACTTCACAACCGTCCGGAGCCGGGTTATTCGCTGTACGATGCTATTACTCTTCAGCCTCGCTGGCCGACAGAATCATTATGCCAACTTGGCTGCCTTCTCCACGGCATCTTCTATACCGCCTACCATATAGAATGCTGCCTCAGGCAGTTCGTCGTGTTTACCCTCCAGGATCTCCCCGAACGCCCGGACCGTATCTTCGACCTTCAGGTACTTGCCCGGCATACCGGTAAATGTCTCAGCCACGTGGAAGGGCTGGGAGAGAAACCTCTGGGCCCTGCGTGCCCTCTGGACCGTGAGCTTGTCTTCATCCGAGAGCTCGTCCATACCCAGGATTGCAATAATGTCCTGAAGGTCCTTATATTTCTGCAGGGTCTGCTGAAGCGTTCTTGACACGTTATAGTGATCCTCACCTACGATACTGGGATCGAGAATACGGGACGTGGAGTCCAACGGGTCCACAGCAGGGTAGATACCAAGCTCTGTAATCTGCCGCGAAAGGACCACTGTTCCGTCGAGGTGAGCAAAAGTAGTGGCCGGGGCCGGGTCAGTCAAGTCGTCAGCCGGCACATACACGCACTCAACAGCGGTAATGGAACCCTTGCTCGTAGAGGTGATCCGCTCCTGCAATGTACCAAGGTCTGTAGCCAATGTGGGCTGGTAACCAACAGCAGAAGGGATGCGGCCCAAAAGTGCCGACACCTCGGAACCGGCCTGGGTGAACCGGAATATATTATCTATAAAGAAGAGCACGTCCTGGCCTTCCTCATCACGGAAGTACTCTGCGGCCGTAAGCCCGGTAAGGCCGATCCTTGCCCTTGCCCCGGGAGGCTCTGTCATCTGGCCATAGATCAGCGCGGCCTTGGGCAAGACCCCTGAATCCTTCATTTCGTGGTATAAGTCGTTTCCTTCACGGGTACGCTCACCGGCGCCGCAGAAGACTGAAATACCACCGTGCTGCATGGCGATATTGTGGATCATCTCCATCATGATAACAGTCTTTCCAACACCTGCACCGCCGAAGAGACCCATCTTGCCGCCACGAGGGAAAGGAACCAGTAGGTCCATGACCTTCACACCGGTCTCAAGGACATTGACAGTGGTGTCCTGCTCAACAAAGTCCGGACATTTACGGTGAATAGGTGCTGTCACACTGTCGTCAACTGTCCCTAATCCATCGACCGGCCAGCCCACCACATTCATAATCCGGCCCAATGTCGGCTTGCCGACAGGAATCCTTATGGGATCACCCGTATCCCTCACCGGCATGGCACGGACCAGCCCGTCCGTGGTATCCATAGCTATCGTACGCACCATGTTGTCACCAAGGTGCTGGGCAACCTCAAGGACCAAGTTCTCCTCCTTATCACTTATGGCTGGATTGGTGACAAAGAGGCCTGTTAGAATAGCCGGTATTTTCCCAGGCTCAAACTCCACATCGACAACAGCACCGATGACCTGAGATATCTTCCCCATATTTGCTGCAGTTTCACTAGCC
>JAUWGF010000169.1:0-3874 GCA_030606515.1 Deltaproteobacteria bacterium
ATGTCCAAAGGCCTGATGTGCAGGAAGAAAGGGCTAAAGTCGGTCTCACAGGACGACTTACTGACCTTGAGCTTGAGGCCCTTGCCCAGACCTGGTCCGAGCACTGCAAACACAAGATCTTTAACTCCATCATTAATTACAGGAATGAGGGAGGGGAAGAAACAGTAATTGAGAGCCTTTTTGATACTTATATCCAAAAAGGGACCAAGGAGATCCGCAACAGGCTGAAATCCAATGACTGGTGTCTTTCTGTATTTAAAGACAATGCCGGTGTGATTCGCTTTAACGATCGTTATAATGTTGTTTTTAAGGTTGAAACCCATAACAGCCCTTCGGCCCTTGATCCCTATGGCGGTGCCCTTACAGGGATCGTAGGGGTAAACAGGGACCCGTTTGGGACTGGAATAGGGGCAAAGCTGATATTCAACACCAATGTATTTTGCTTTGGGCCTCCGGATTACGACATGCCCCTTCCCAAAGGACTGCTTCACCCCAAACGCATATTCGAAGGTGTGCGAGAAGGTGTCGAACACGGGGGTAACCAGAGTGGCATCCCCACGGTAAACGGGTCTATCCTCTTCGACGAGCGCTACCTGGGCAAACCCCTTGTCTTCTGCGGCACAGGGGGCATGATGCCAAAGGAGATTTGCAATAGGCCCAGCCAAGAAAAAAATGCCCGCCCGGGAGACGCCATAGTCATGTGCGGCGGCCGCATAGGAAAGGATGGTATCCACGGGGCAACCTTCTCCTCCGAGGAGCTGCATGAGGGTTCCCCGGCTACGGCAGTGCAGATAGGAGATCCTATAACGCAGAAGAAAATGACAGACTTTCTCCTGAGGGCACGGGACCTTTGTCTATACAATTCCATTACTGATAATGGCGCAGGAGGTCTTTCATCTTCTGTGGGTGAGATGGCACAGGAGACAAACGGATTCGAGCTCTATCTTGACCAGGCGCCTTTGAAATATCCAGGGCTTCAGCCATGGGAAATACTGCTTTCCGAGGCCCAGGAGCGGATGACCGTGGCAGTCCCCGGGGATAGACTGGACGAGTTTATGGGCCTTGCAGAAAAGATGGACGTTGAGGCCACGATGCTCGGAAACTTCACCGACTCGGGAAAATTCCACTGCCTGTACCAGGGAAAAACCGCGGCATATCTGGACCTGGACTTTGTGCATAACGGACTTCCCAGGCTTGCACTCACTGCGGCCTGGACTCCCCCCGTACATGAGGAACCCGAGCTGCCTGAACCTGCAGATCTCGGCGCAGATCTCAAGGCCTTGCTTTCTCGCTATAACGTGTGCAGCAAGGAGTATGTAGTCCGCCAGTATGACCATGAGGTCCAAGGAGGGAGCGTTATAAAGCCCCTCACAGGGGCAAAAGACGACGGCCCGAGCGATGCCGCGGTCTTGAGGCCGGACCTTGAATCCTTCGAAGGCCTGGTGGTAGCCCATGGGATCTGTCCTCGTTACAGCGACATAGACACCTTTCACATGGTGTGCTGTGCGGTTGATGAGGCAGTAAGAAACGCCATATCCGTAGGAGGCAGCCTGGACCTTATGGCCGGCCTTGACAACTTCTGCTGGTGCGACCCGGTCCAGTCGGAAAAGACCCCGGACGGTCATTACAAATTGGCTCAGTTGGTAAGAGCAAACCAGGCCCTGTACCAGATTTGCACTACCTATGGTGTGCCATGCATCTCAGGCAAAGATAGCATGAAAAACGATGCTACTATCGGCGGGGTAAAGATATCCATCCCGCCTACCCTGCTATTCTCGGTAGTAAGCCGCATACAAAATGTGCGTCTTGCAGTAACCATGGATGCAAAACACCCGGGAGACCTGGTCTATGTGCTTGGAGCAACTTATCCTGAGCTGGGTGCTTCTGAATACTACGCCAGGTATAATTATATTGGAAACAATGTACCGAAAGTAAGGATGAAAGACGCGCTGGCCAGGTACCGTGCCCTTACAGATGCCATATATCAAGGCATTGTCTCATCCTGCCATGACTGTTCTGATGGTGGATTGGGAATTTCACTGGCAGAGGTCGCTTTCAGTGGTGACCTTGGTATGGTAATAGACTTAGGTGCTGTAATTGCCAAAGACGTCTACCGCCTGGACACATTGCTCTTTAGTGAAAGCCAGAGCCGCTTTGTTGTTACCATTAGCAAGGAGCATCAACAGTCTTTTGAGAATACAATGGGAGATACAGGCTGTGCCATGGTAGGCGAGGTGATCAGAAAGCCTGCATTTACACTTGAATATTCAGGGAAAATAGTAGTAAATGAGGGCCTGAGCTCCCTAAAAGATGCCTGGAAAAGGCCCTTGGCCTGGTAGGGACTCTTAATCCACCAGTGACAGATAACAAGAAAAATGTTCTGTCAGAAGAGGCATTTCTCATACTTCACTCAGGAGAAATTCCAGAGGTCGCATATCACAGCTCAATCCATTACCTTACTGAAGATCCTGAAGGGCCTTTGCTTAATATTGAACCGCGGGATCTCATATCCCTTGAGGAGGCTGTTGTTCAGCGCTACAGGACTATTGTTCTGAGAGATCTCACACCTGAAAATCGGGACAGGAGTATTTACAGAGGGCTAAAAAGATGTGCGGCGAACTGGAAGCGCCTTGTCAACTTTTCCGATAAAAGAAGTATAGACATTTCCTCCATACGCAAAGAGGTAATTGAGGCCTTGAAGGACTTTTTAAGTCAGGAAATTATGGACGTAAGCTCAGGCAAAAGAAAAACCTGTATAAATTGCTCTTATTCCGTATTGACGGAATTGGCATACGGCCTGGGCCTGTCAAGAGATGATCTGCCCGCACGGGAAAAATTCAGTAACCATGAATAGTAGCCGCGACAACAACAAATTAGTGACCTTCCTGGCCCTAGGGCTTGCAGGGCTGGTCCTGGCCATGGGCCTGAGGCTCTTTCTACCATTCTTTGAACCCATAGCCTGGGCCATTATATTGGCCCTTTTCTTTTACCCGATATACAGATGGATAAGACGAACTCTTAAGGTGTCCGAAGGCCTGGCGTCTTTGGGGATGTGTATTCTTATAATCGCTTTTATTATAATTCCGGTCTTTGCACTATTGGGAAGTTTTACTACTGAGGTAATCAGGGTATACACCGAGGTACAGGAGGACCTCCAGACCGGCGATTTTAACATAGTGCCGGATAAAAACAAATTTCCCATACTTAACAAGACAGTGACTAACGCCCTTGATATCCTCAAGACTCATGAGACAAGGGTCAAGGAAATATTAATTGATTTCTCAAAGAAGATGGGTGAGTTTTTCCTCAAGCAGGGGACAGTAATGTTCAAGAATGTAGCCAGCATCATCTTCATGGCCGCCCTGATGCTGGTAACACTTTTCTATATTTTTAAAGATGGGGAGCGAATGCTTCAGACCTTTAAAGACCTGTTGCCTCTCCCAAGGCGTGATGTGGAAAGTTTTGCAAAGGTCATGGATGACGTGTTGTCTGCCACCCTTTACGGGAACCTGCTGAACGCAATTATACAAGGGAGTCTTGGCGTCTTTATCATGTGGTCGCTGGATTTTTCTGCTTTTCTTCTCTGGGGTATGATAATGGGGCTTACCACCTTTATACCAATGATAGGACCAGCCCTGGTGTGGTTCCCTGCCACAATCTACCTGTTCTTTGCTGGATTCTATCTTAAGGCCGCGATACTCCTTGTTTTTAGTGTCCTGATAATCAGCCAAATAGACTATTTCCTGAGGCCCCTCTTTATTAGCGGCAAGACCCAGATACACACCCTTATCCTGTTTTTCAGCATACTGGGAGGGCTTAGCGTCTTTGGTTTCCTCGGGTTAATACTCGGGCCGATACTGATGGCCCTGTGCGT
>JAUWGF010000083.1:0-7523 GCA_030606515.1 Deltaproteobacteria bacterium
TTCTTTTTTCAAAAAATACAGAATATCTCCTGTAGTGATCTGGCAGGGATAGCATTCTTTGCCGGAAGTGTATTCCTTTCCAAGATCAAGGCCCTTACAGGTATCCATTACCTTTGCATTAACACCAAACCCCCTGAATGTTGCTGCGATAAGATGGCTTCCTATCCTGCTCATCTGAGGAATCAGGAAGGTTTTATTCCTGAGATTAAATCGGCCCACATTCTCAGTGAGCGATTGGAAATCTACAATTCTCTCTGATTCCATTTCCTTCTAATTTGCCACTTTTAAGTCAGGATCCTGATCTTCAAGGATTTCTCTACCTTTCCGGTGAAGCTAGGTTTGCCCTTTTCTACCATTTCGTTTGAAATGTTGATATGCCTGGTACATGAAGGTCCTAATGGCCGTCTCCCTTCCAGGTTGGAAGCCCGAGTCGTAGGGGGTATCCAGATATGGAATTCTCAGTTTGTTCATAAGAGGCTTTGCGATAGCTGAAGTGATCGTACCGGGCATGCAGGTGAAAGGATAGACATTCACCACGCCGTCATATCCTTCCCTGGCATATTCCACGATTCCGGCAATGCTTAAACAGGCCTCTGTGCCCACATCAAAACAAAACAGGTCCTTCTCCTTAAGAATATTATGCAGATCTGCCAATTTATGGTCTTCGGCCAGGTCAATTAGCGATCTCACCCTCTTGTAGGCCTGCTTCTGTCTGAATTCTTGATATAAAAGGTCCCCACCGAAGCCGATGATCCTTTTTAAATAATCCCTCATGGAGCCCGGGCGGAGCTGTTTCAGGCTAAACCGAAAACCGACTCTCGCCTCTCTCAACCTGTCATAGGCAGTATAATTTATCCATTCGGCAACAGAGGCACTCATCACCTCAGCCCCGTACTTTTCCAGAACTCTGATCAAATCCTGATTTGCATGGACATGTGTCCTCAAGTAAGTCTCCCCGACGATCCCGATAAAGGGCTTGGCAGGGATGCCGGGATCAATAATTGTTTTTCCCTCCTTGATGATCTCTTCCAATTGATCAAGGATTTTTTCAAAGTCCTTATTTGCCCCATATTTCTCAAAGCTATCTTCCATGACGTGCATGGATCTCTCGATAAAATCGTCAGTTATCCCGGGTTCCTTTTCATAGGGCCTGACTCTCCAGAGCAATCTGTCAAGAATGTCGGCTAACACTATAGAAAAATAGACAGCTTTCCTGAGATCCCTGCCACGTTCCTTCTCAATTATACCTTCCAGTGAGTAACCATCCCTTGTAGTAAGGGAACCGATTTTTACACTCTTCAACTCAGGAAAAGAATCAAGGACAATTCGCTGGTATTTGTTGTACATGCCGAAACGGCATGGTCCGCCCGATTCGGGCATAAAGTAGACATAATCTTCCGGCTTGAAGTCCTTTCCCTGCATCTTCTCCTCTTTTTTTAAAAAATACAGGATATCTCCTGTAGTCATTTGGCAGGGATAGCATTCTTTGCCGGAAGTGTACTCCTTGCCAAGGTCAAGGCCCTTAGAGGTATCCATTACCTTTGCATTAATACCAAACCCCCTGAATGTTGCTGCGATAAGATGCCCTCCTATCCTGTTCATCTGAGGAATCAGGAAGGTCTTATTCCTGAGATTAAACCGGCCCACATTCCTGGTGAGCGATTGGAAATCTACAACTCTCTCTGATTCCATTTCCTTCTAATTTGCCACTTTTAAGTCAAATTTCAGATCTGACCTGGATTTCTGCATCGTATTCTCTATAACGTTCTTATAGGCCTCCAGCCTGGTCATAACACCTGCTACAGCACTGTGCTCGTCAAGCTCCAGGATCAGATAGGCCTTGTCTCCCATGATATGCTTGTAAAAATGCTCGATAAAAGAGTCCGGACCACACCCGAAATTGGTCAAATGGAGACTGAAATAGTTTGGATATCCCTTTACGAATCTGGCAGTCCTCAAGACCTGAGCACCAAGTCCCCAGTACATGGAAGAAAAATCTGAAAGGTCTACCGATGATACATCTATGAAATCCATCGGCAGCGCGGTTATCCCGATCTTGCTCAAATTCTGACCAAGCCTCAAATTCAGTTTTTCATCATAGAGATTATACGGGCGACCTGTCACTACCACGATTGGCTCATCAGGATCCTGATCTTCAAGGATTTCTCTACCTTTCCGGTGAAGCTCAGTGGCAAACTGATTCTGCCTGTCCATGGCATAATAAAGGGCCTTTTTTATCTCGGCCTTCCTCACGCCAAGTTTTGATTGTATTTGCTCTGAAATCTCCAGGGCAAGGGTGTCAGGATCGTATTTGAGATGAATCACCGGACTTAAAATGGATGACGGGTCTATCCCGAGGGCCATACGAACCATATAAGAATTGCTCTGGACCATGGGACAGAAATACCCGACTTCCAAAGGCTGAGGCGTAGGCATGGTGATAATACTGGGAAGGAAAAGGTATTTTGTCTTTCCCATCAGCTCTTTGATGTGACCGTGGGAGACCTTTACCGGATAGCAGGTCTCGGCCACCATTGTCTCTATCCCGGTCGTGGAGATGTGCGCGTTGGTGGGTGGGGTGAGCACAAGCCGGAATCCGAGCCGGTCAAAGAAATGGGCCCACATAATACCCAACTGGTGGCCATAAAGAGCCCTTTGCATACCTACGGTTGGCCGATTGTCTGTCTCCATCAGGGGCTCACCCTGCAATTCAGTGTAAACCCCGGCCATGTGTGCCTGCCAAACCTCCTGTCTTAATTCAAAGAAGTTCTCTTTCTTGGGTCCCCTGCTTCTTGTCAATTCATAGCGGCCGCACTCCCCGCCCCAGATACTACGACGACCGTCAAAATCATAAATCTTCAGTTTGCATTTGTTGTGGCAGTGAGGGTCTGCACGGCATATTTTTTCAGCATACCTCATTCGGTCTTTTATGGCGCTGTCCAGACCTCTGAAGGTGCTCTTGTTTTTTTCCTCAAGGCGCATTTTCTCCTGCACACTTATAGCAGCGCCATAGGCCCCTAAGACCTCTCTATGTCTGGGGACCAGGAGACCACGTCCAAGGACATTTTCAAAGGCGGCAACAACCCCCTTATTCAAAGAGGGGCCTCCTAAGAACATGACCCTTTGTCCTGTCTTTCGCTTTCCAACTACCCGGTTCAGATAGTTATAGACAATGGCATAACACAATCCGGCTATCAGGTCTTTTTTCTTTACGCCCTTCTGGTGATAGGACACGAGGTCTGATTCCATAAATACTGTACATCTCTCAGCCAGCTTGACGGGCTTCTCTGATGAAAGCGCAATCTCCTGGAACTCGCCCACAATATTGATACCGTATTTATTGGCCAGCTCATGCAGAAAACTACCCGTACCAGCAGCGCACACTTTATTCATGTCAAAATCAAGGGGATAGGTATTGGCAATAGAGATGTATTTGGAATCCTGTCCCCCGATCTCAAAGATAGTGTCCACATCAGGGCATATCTCCACTGCACCCCTTGCGTGGGCTGTTATCTCATCGATGATCAGGTCTGCATTGAGAAAATCTCCTACTACGTTCCTGCCCGACCCGGTTGTGGCCGTGCCCACGATTTCAATCCTTTTCCCTATATCGTCGCGTATAAACGTAAGAAGCCTCTGAGTGACCTCTATGGGCTTGCCCTGAGTAGGCACATAGGTCTTGTGAATTATCTCGCGGTTTTCGTTGATGAGGGCGTATTTGGTAGTCGTGGATCCTACATCCATACCGAGGTACACCATTGTCTTTTTTCGCAAGGACTTTCTTTGAATCTTGTTCGTCTTCGGAAAGACCGTCTGTCTCAGTGCCAATCTGGGCGCTACCGGCACCGACACCCTGTTCTTAAACCCCGCGTTTAGCACATCAAGATCCACCCGGTCTTCCCTGTTCGATTCCAGAGCCCCCAATGCGACTCCCAGGGCGCCTATGGAGGTATTATAGGGAGGTACGATCAACCCCGGGAAATAGCTCTTAAAGGCCTTGACCTGGAGATCGTTCAATGAGAGGCCGCCGATAAAAAGAATCGGTTCTTCAAGTATTCGATTGGAAACGATGGTGCTCATGTAGTTTCTGGCGTTTCCAACGTGCACGCCGTAAATAATATCCTCCAGCTTCTCTCCCTTATTCTGAAGGTGAATCATGTCAGACTTTGTAAATACAGTGCAACGGCAGGCCACATCCGCGGGCCTCTGGCTCTTCAGACCGAGTTTGATAAAGTCAGCCAATATCTTGTCGATTTCATCCGGGAGAATATCCCTTTCTCTGGTGTACATGGTGGTGGCCAATCTCTGGGCCTGCTGATCAATGAAAGACCCAGTACCGGATGCGCAGGGACCATTGGTATTAAAATATTCCAATTCCCATCCGCCATCGTAGTGATTGATCTGTAAAAGGGCCGTCTCCTGCCCTCCCATACTGATGATTGTTTTAACGTCCGGCCTTATAAAAATGGCGCCCAGGACCTGGCTGATGGTCTCGAACTCATAAAAGGTTCCCAATTCCTCACTAAGCTTCTTTCCATGGTTCCCCGTAAAGGAAATAGACCGGATCCTCTCTTGCCCGAATTTTTCATGCAGGCCCTGAATAAGGGACAAAACCCTCTTCTCCACTTTGCCAATGTGACGCTCATAGGGAGATTCGTAGACAATCTCCTTCTTATCGTTGATGACGATACAATTCAGGCTAACAGAGCCGGCATCAATACCCACATAGTATAGATCAGAACCTTGGAGCGATTTTTTGCTTTTAATGGACATCTTTTTCATCAATATTTTTATCTTTCCATGCGTACATCCACTTTTTTTCTGCCCCAGGCAAGGGCCTTTTGATGAGAGTTGAAGTAAACATCAATGCGATCAGGTCCTTTAATGGCAGATCCTCTATCTTCCACAACGCCCCATCCGTAACCGGGAATATACATCCGGGTACCAAAATTGTAAAATTTGGTGTCAGCCGCAATGGTGCCATCCCGTGGCATGAGGAGCCATGGGAAAAAGATCAGTCGAATGGGGATCATCCAGGGATGCACAATACTGTCCATTGAAATGAGCCCGGGATGTTGCTGATGGGGTTTTGTACCACTAGCAGTACGTCCGGAGTAAGGTTGGCCTTTGCGCTTTCCTGAACTTACGTAGCGGTTCCAGAAATTCAGCTTCAAATACATCCATCTTCCACGTTCCCAGCTGCAACATTGCCCACATCCGCAGTATGCGGTGACTTCCATCCGGCGTACGTTGTTACCGGCGCATCCTGAAACCACTAAACACGCAAGGAGTAACCAGGGAAGCGTCTGTCTCATAATTGATTCCGCAAACAATTAAAATGTGTTCCTATCAACCTGATCAAGAAAGGCCTTGAGGCCGTTCAGGTAAACATTGCTCGATGTGATAAATCCATCATTATGACTTCCTGAAATTTCAAGAAAGACCCTGGGCTCGTTAGCCGCATCGAAGAGCTTGCGTCCATGCCCGAAAGGAACGATTTCGTCTTCTTGACTATGGACTATAAGGACCGGACATTGTATTTCCCTGATGGCAGCCAAGGCATTGTACTTATATCTACAAAGCAATTTTACAGGCAAATAAAAATACAGCTCTCCAGCCAAATCCGGAGCTGAAGTAAAAGTAGATTCAATAATAAGGGCTTTGGGCAAATGTTGCCCGGCTAACCATGCTGCCACGGCGCCTCCAAGGGATCGACCAAAAAGGATAATATCAGACGGAGCTAATCCCTCATGCTCAATCATGTAATTCCAGGCCCCTTTCACATCGAGATAACTACCCTCTTCTGAAGGAGTGCCTTCACTTGCCCCATAACCCCGATAGTCAAAGATAAAGGTGCTGAGTCGAAGGCGATGGAAGATCTCAATAGTCTCGAGACGGTGGGAAATATTGCCTGCATTACCATGGCAAAATATGACCACACCTCTTGGCGAGTCAGCCGGGATGAACCAGCCTGAGAGCTTGACTCCATCCGGGGCTTTAAAGGAAACGGATTTGTACGATAAACCGATTTGATCTGGTGTTGCGACTATCTCACTGGTGGGAAAATAGATGAGACGTGATTGGGCAAAAAATAGAAAAGCGGCAAGGCCGGCATAAATAGCAGTAATAAGAATTACGGACTGTAGAAAAATTTGCCACATATCTTGATAGTATAGGAATTTCCATTTTTGGACACGGATGAACACAGATTATCAAAATTTTCAAATTTATAAACAATAATATTATCTGCGAAAATCTGCGTCCTATTTAACTTGATAGTATAGGAATTTCCATTTTAGCTGACAGGAAATCGCTTTTTGCGATTTGGACTGAAACGGCACTCCCAAGCACCACACACGAGACAAACCATGAGAACCGGGTTATTTCTCCAATACCGCCCGCTCAATCATCACTGAAGAAATCGGCACGTCGCGGTGTCCGGCCTTGACGGTGGTTGGCAGTCTCTCAATAGAGTCCACTACTTTCATACCTTCCACTACCCTGCCAAATACACAATAGCCCCAATCCTTTGAGGTCTTTCCTTTATGATCCAGGAAAGAGTTGTCCGCCGAATTGATGAAGAACTGGGCGGTGGCTGAGTGGGGATTTGCTGTGCGCGCCATGGCCACGGTGCCTCGCCGGTTTTTGAGTCCATTGTCAGCTTCGTTGACAATCGAATCCCTAGTAGGTTTTTTCCGCATGTCGGTAGTTAAACCTCCTCCTTGAATCATGAATCCTTTGATCACCCGGTGAAAGATGGTTCCATCGTAAAATCCGTCGCTGACATAACGAAGGAAATTCTCAACCGTTTTCGGAGCTGCCTGCGGATCAAGTTCCAGCATGATGACACCCTGATTAGTTTCCAGGCGCACGCGCGGGTTTGACGAGTCCGCCCAGACGCATGGGATAGCCACGAGCAGAGCAATGATAAGGATGCTTGTAATTTTTTCCAATTTGGCTCTCCTTTTTTGATGGAATAATCGGCACTTCTCACATTCAGGACAGGGATAATACCTGCTTTAATGCAGAATCTATAACGAAACTCCTTCCAGTTCAACAAACTGTGCATCCAAATAGGTTCCATGTATTTGAAGCAAAGCAACAGAGGCTGGATATCCGTGTCTTGGCTGCCCCGCACTACCTGGATTTAAAAACAGCACCCCACGCACATCCTCAACAGAAGGCCTGTGAGAATGACCACTTATAACGGCACTAAAACCGGCCGCAGTCGGCTCTACGTCGAGTTGATACACATCATGAAGCACATACAGCAAGACCTCGCCTACTTCAACTACTTCTGTCTGAGCGAGATCATCCGTCCATTCGCCATAGTCCATGTTTCCTTGTACTGCTACAACAGGAGCGATTGATTGCAAAGCTTTAAGTATATCCGGCTTACCAATGTCTCCAGCATGAATGATCAAGTCCGTGCCCTGGAATGTTTTGACAGCCCCTGGCGGAAGAAAACCGTGCGTATCGGAGATGACGCCAACGAGATAATTGGTCTTGTGTTGCAATTTTTT
>JAUWGF010000149.1:0-4592 GCA_030606515.1 Deltaproteobacteria bacterium
GTAGAACCGTTGTCTGAATAAAAAACCCTACTCAGTCCATCCGGGGTCAAGGCAACAAGTTTTTCTGCCAGACGGATGGCTCCCTCATGGGTAGTACTTGCGAAGTGCACGTGTTCCAATCTGTCTAGCTGATCCCTGATAGCCGCTTTGATCCTGGGATGATTGTGACCGTGGAGTATGCACCACCATGAGGATATGGTGTCATAGTAACGTCGTCCTTGGGCATCAAATAGAAATACCCCATCAGCTCGATCCACAAACAGAGGATCATCCTTCTCAAAATCCTTCATCTGTGTATAAGGGTGCCAGACGTATCTGCGATCAAGCTCCAGCAAGTCAACTTCCGAGGTCATATTGATTTACCTTTATAAAGGGCCCGGACTCCAAGGGCCGGCCCAGGGTCTCTTGAAGGAAGGCGGTGAGATCAAGCCGGTTTCCATTGTGCCACCAGCGACGGAGGATGCTACCGGTCTCAGGATTCAGTATCCAATCAACTCCAGCGGCTTCGTTCAGATATTCCCATAGACAGGCAGCTCCGATATATGCCTGGAAGTAGTCCAGGGAGTAGAAGTCAGGCATGAGATCAAAGAGATAGGTCTCCGGATCATAGTAAAAGCAGGTCTCCCTTCCCATCACTTCCGAGTAAAGGGATTGCCCCTTTTTCAGCCGCCCAAGGCGGAAGTTTTCCACCTCAATAACCAGTTTCGCAGCGTAACGGCGAGTCAAGGTGAGCAATTTCAGGGCATGGGCACGCGAGACGGTCTGAGCATTTTCAGCAGACAGCCCCAGGATTTCCTGGAGAAACTCCCTGGACATACACATTCTCTGAAAAAGAAAGGCAAAGGCCTCTGATAGGGCCCCTGACTGAAAAAAGTCCTTTTCTTCAGGAGGTAGCGCCGGGTCTGTGTAGATGAAGCTCAGGGCATGACCCAACTCGTGAAAAAGTGATTCCATATCCAACCATCCCTGAAGGGGCCCTATAATGACGTGCACCTCTCCTGGTATATCCACTGGGATACAGTAAGACTGCCTTCCAGGTATGCCTTCCGAATGGATATGGAGCGCTGGATTCCCAACAAGGTCCATTCCCCATTTGCAGAAAAAGCTCATGATCCCGTCTATGCTGATTTCCTGTGGAAAGAGGTGGTCCAGATAACGAAGCCCCAAGAGGTAAATTGCATCAAAACGGGAGGCGTCCTTCAGGGACAGGCCGGTAACCGTGTTTAGCCAAGGCTCAACAAGACCTCTGTATGTCTCCCTGGTTTCACTGAGAAAGTCCTGGGCATGAGAACCCGACCCTGTCAGCGAAACGTCCCTTTTTTCTTCGCAAAAGGCTATATATTCAGGATAACCAAGATCCTGCTCCAGCACATTTAAAAGGGCCTTCCAAGAGCCATAACTGAAAGGGGCCAGAAAAGCGCAAAGAGAGCGTACTTCTTTGGCTAGTTCACTCCTGGCCTGGTTATCACCGGCATCCTGGCACCATGTGATTACTTCGGTAAATGGGACATCACGGGCATTCACCTTGGCCTTGGCTCCCCGCATCCATGTATTCAGTATAGCCTGAAACGGCTCAACCTTTGACCGGATAAAATAATCAACTGCCTGGTAGTAAACCCGGCCGGCAAATCCCGCTGCACCAAAGACGTGTTTTATTTCCTCAACGTCCGCCAAGTCCATGGGACCAGGGGGGTCATTCCATGTCTGCTCTGATCCAAGATGGAGAGAAAGATCACGCCTCCTCATTTCCTTGGTCATAGTCAGAAGCTTTTCCGTCCATTCACGACAGACCGGGTTCTGAAGTTCTGAATTGGTCATTTATGTCTCATTCATGATTTCACTGTAAGTATTATTAGCATAAGACCATGTGCATGTTTGGGCAACAGCCTATACTAACCTAAATTGAGCGATTAGCCTTTAGCGGTTAGCTATTAGTTTAATGATTACAGGATGTTTTACTATTTCAAACTTTCACCCGCTGGGTGTTATTTCTAATTAACGTAATGCCCTGATTTTTCAAAGCTAAACGCTAATGGCTAACAGCTAATGACTGGCATCCGTCTATATTGAAAAAGTGTAAACTGGTGAATGAAGGATGCCAAGATATCATGTAACTGTTCACGGGTTCAGAGGTTCAGGGTTCACCGGATTATCTGGTTGCCCGAATGCGGGCGGTTCCTTTTTGCCAACTATGTCAGCGAGGGAAAACGTCTGTATTTGTCTGTGTGGGTCTGTGGCTAATTCAAATGCCCTCAAGAAGCGAGTGTCAACATCAAAAAAATGATTAGGGGACGGGTAGATGGCTGAAAGAGTATGTCCTGTGTGGGTTGGTTATTTTCTTGCGAGCCCAATAAGAAAATTATTTCAAAATCCCCAAAAGATACTTAGCCCGTATGTTGAGAATGGCATGAAGGTTCTGGATATAGGATGTGCAATGGGTTTTTTCAGTTTGCCCCTTGCACAGATGGTCGGTTCGAAAGGAAAGGTTATATGTGTAGATGTTCAGGAGAAGATGATCAGGTCACTTGAAAAACGAGCACAAAAAGCAGGATTGTCTAATAGAATTGAAACACGGACATGTCATCACGATTCTCTTGGCCTGGATGAACTTACAGAGGAAATCGATTTTGCCCTTGCATCCGCTGTTGTGCACGAAGTTGCTGATGCTTCCAGATTTTTTTCTGAAATTTATCAAACCATGAAACCGAATGGAAAATTTTTAGTAATAGAACCAAAGGGACATGTATCAGAAAAACATTTTGAGATAACCGTTTCTGCTGCTGAACAGAAGGGTTTTAAGATAGTCGAAAGGCCCCAGATTGACTGGATTCGAGTTATCCTGTTGGGAAAAGAAAACGTCAGTTTGCGGTTTTGAGTAGGAAAGAGGTCGCAAGGTCTCCGACCTTCCCTCTTGAATCTTTGCCAATCTCGGCAATTGAATAATATGGGATAATGGATTCAGTCTCTGTAATTATTCTAATCATTGGAGTTTTACTCGTTTTCGCCGGTTTAATCGGGCTGATTCTCCCAATATTACCAGGCCCGGCCTTGATTTTTGCAGGCCTTGTTCTTGCCGCATGGGCTGAGGATTTCGCGCATGTTGGTAGTATGACAATCGCAATTTTGGCTGTTCTGGCTATTTTGGCCCATGCAATCGATTTTATGGCAGGAGCTTTTGGTGCTAAAAAATTCGGCGCGAGTCGGTGGGCATCATTTGGAGCTTTAATCGGTGCGGTGGTGGGTGTCTTTTTTGGATTTATTGGTGTTCTGATCGGGCCATTTATCGGAGCATTTCTAGGTGAGTTTATGGTAAAAAATCATATTCAGTCAGCCGCTCGTGCAGGTATCGGTTCCTGGTTGGGCATAATACTTGGTACCGCTACGAAAGTAGCGCTCGGATTCGTAATGATCGGAATATTTGTTGTCGCGCGTTATTTTTGAGGCAAAAATCTAAAGGCATTTTACGTATCATTCAGTCCATCACCTTGCCTAAGGCTGAACAGGAAAGCCGTAAAGTGTAGAGTTTTATGAAACCAGTTTGGGGAGATGCGAGAAATCCGATATGAAACAATGGACCAATTTTGATGCATACCTTGAAGACCAGTTGAAAGATGAGGATTTTGCGGTACGCTTCAAAAAGACCGGCGAGGCTTGGGACGTAGCCCTGCAACTGGCTACTTTGCGTAGAGAAGCTGGATTATCTCAGAAAGAGTTGGCCCAAAAGGTTCAAGGGTTAAGAGGTTCAGGGTTTACCGAAAATTTGAACCGTTGATTCGTGAGTTCTGAGTTGTATTTATTTGTTCTCATCAAGCCGATATCTCCGGCCAGTCTTCACAATACTGGCCAGAAAAGTCCTTTTATCCAATTCTCTATATTCTTTAGCGCTAAACGGTATAGCCTCTATTAATGTATTATAGCTCGCTGCAGCACGAGAAAGATATTGCATGCTTTCTATGCGAGACTTACCCCAAAACCAATCGGAGATTATTGCCAAATCAATATCGCTATGCTCTTTTGGGTTTCCATGAGCATAGGAACCAAATAAGATAACATCTTCAACAGGAATGTCACTTGCAAGTCTCGAAGCAAAACCTCTAATGATTTTATCTAATCTATCTCTCGATATAGCCATTTAAATATCTCCTGCGTTTTCGCATAAACTTCTTTAGCCTTTTGCTCATTGATAATTTCTGACAAACTTTCCTTAAAATCACCGTAACGAGCTTCAATGCAGTAAGGTGTCAATTCTGCCAAGAAGTTAAACTGTTCACTGTTCAAATGATTTTTAATTTCAGCAACTTCTACGAGACGACTCAAATTGTGTATAGGTAAATTTTCCTTGTTTTGCTGAGCAATTATCGCTTTCAAAAGTTTTTCAGCGGCTTGTTGGCACATATAGCCAACGTAAAGATAGCGCCCCGTGTCCAACATCGCTTTGGCAGTATCCAGATCGTATTCTGCCCGTTCTACCCAATGTGCCACAATGTTATCCATATAACCTTATTGCCTATCCCTTTTTCTCGCTAATTTATCACCTACGCACCATTCAGGTCAAGCACAACAGATCCAGAGCTTAGCAAACCCCCTTTCAG
>JAUWGF010000134.1:0-5445 GCA_030606515.1 Deltaproteobacteria bacterium
TGACCGATACATGTTATCGCCCTTTTCTGCAGGCCGTCTCCAAGGCCCCATGGTTCTCATTTTCACTCCATGTTAGTGGAACCCTTCTTTCCTGGTGGGAAGACAACGACACTTCAATTATTGACCTCATAGGCAACATGACAGATGAAGGACAGATAGAGCTATTAGGAGGCGGTTTTTATGAACCGATCCTTGCCAGCATATCCCGAGAGGACAGAAAAGAGCAAATACTAAAACTCAGTGAATACCTTGAGCAGCGTCTTGGGCAAAGGCCTAAAGGACTCTGGCTGACAGAGAGGGTATGGGAAAACCAGATAATTGAGGATCTTATAGATTCGGGCATTCAATTTGTTATCGTAGATGACCGGCACTTTCTTGTAACAGGTTTCAATAAAGAGGATCTCTATGGCTACTATTTGACAGAGTCTGGTGGAAAGACACTAGCAATTTTTCCAATAGATGAGACCCTACGTTATCTTATCCCCTTTCTGCCAATTAACGAGCTTGAAACATACTTGAGGCAGATTGCTGCAAGAGGGAAAATGGCTATTTATGCGGACGACGGAGAAAAGTTCGGCGCTTGGCCCGGGACTCACAAGTGGGTTTACGAAGACGGATGGCTTGATAATTTCCTGGAGTCCGCTTCCCGCTGGAAAGAGGAATTTATTGACTGGACCACATTTTCACAGGTCATGGATAAGGTGCCTGCATCAGGTATCTGCTATCTCCCTAATGCATCCTATGAGGAGATGGAGCAGTGGGCTCTACCGGCAGGCAACATTCTGAAGCTGCAGGAATTGATAAAGTCCCTGGGCACTGAAGCCAAAGAGATCTACAAACCATTTTTGCGTGGAGGACACTGGAAAAATTTCTTTGTAAAGTACCCGGAATCAAACCATATGCACAAACGCACTGTTGCTTTAAGCCGGATGAGCCTTAATGCCCGCTTACCTGACAAACAGGCCAGGGACTATATCCTTTCAGCCCAGTGTAATGACGCCTATTGGCATGGTATTTTTGGTGGCCTTTATCTTCCACATTTAAGAAATGCTGTTTGGCAGTCAATACTCAAGGCCGAGGCCAGACTCCGCAGAAGACAGGACCTCTCAATCGAAGAATCAGATATTAATAAAGATGGCCTCCCGGAGGTAATTGTTTCGTCCGGAGATGCCTGTCTGGTCTTTGAACCACACTCTGGTGGACAGTTAATTGAATTCTCCCTGCTCGATCCTCCTAACAACTATGGCAATACCCTGACCAGAAGGCCTGAAGCATACCACCGGGCACTGAGACAAATCCTGGAGAATGGCACATACGACAATGAAGGAGAACTAAGTGAAGGTGTCTCAAGCATCCACAAACTTTCAAAGACCGTGGACCACTCCATGTTGGATGAGCTTACATATGATTGGTACAGGAGGAATTCCTTCATAGATCACCTTTTCGACCCCACGGCCATCCTTAGTGACTATAAGAGGTGCGATTTTAGAGAATGGGGAGATTTTGCTAACCAGCCCTTTGAATCCCGTATTGACGTAGGAACTCTTGTTTTGGTGAGAGATGGAGGCCTCTACATACCTGGCTCCTCAAAAAGGCCGGTTCGTCTGACCAAGAGCTTCATCTTCAAAAACAGGGGCCTGGCAATCACTTGCAAATACGCCCTTAAAAACGACTCTACTGACCAGATAAACTGCCGATTTGGTGTAGAATGGAATATCTTTCCGGCATTTCTGGCCCTAGGAAACGGGAAAATCCTTGTGGGAGGACAAGAACAGAATTTCAGTTCTCCCTGGGAGCAGACAGGGAATAAGATAACCTTTGTGGATCAGGCGATAGGCGCCGAACTCCATATTGACCTTAGCCGGGACAGCACTATCTGGGGATTTCCGGTGAACACAGTAGCCCAGTCAGAGAGCGGCTACGAAAAAACCATCCAGGCTATTTCCATCATGGCCCATCAAGAACTGATATTTGAACCCGGAGAAGAGTGGCAACAAGGAATCACCTGGCAGGTGGAGACAGCAGCCCTGAAGAGCGCCTTTTATCCAGGTTGAGCTGTAAATTGAGCTATTAGCCTTTAGCGGTTAGCTATTAGCTTAATGATTATCGGTCTGCCGCCCTGACAAGCAGGATGTTTTGCTATTACAAAATTAGGTATTAGCTGTTAGCGGTTAATTTGCTCTTGTTTTCCAAATAGGTTACTAACACCTAAAAGCTAAAAGCTAATGGCTAAAAGCTAATCGCTCAACTAAGGATATAGTTTCCCCCCTCTATACGCAGGCCTATACCCTTTACTATTGCAGTAGACACCGTCTTCCTGGCTGTTGCCAGAATTCGCCCAAAGGTCTGTCTGGAAATGCCCATCCGTACAGCAGCGGCGTCCTGATCCATTCCCTCCATATCGCTCATACGCAATGCCTCAAAACCTTCAACAGTCAGAACAACTTCATCAAGACCGCGCAACGGTATGCCCCTTGGCTTGAAATAGGTCACCGCAGGCTCTTGATTAACTTTTCGCCATTTAGGGGGTCTGGCCATAATTTCTCCTCCGACTCAGCTCTTCAGCACTTTTTGCAGGGCCTCAATACACCGCAAATTCTCTTCGGGGAGACCAACAGTGATCCGGATGTGGTTGGGTAGACCATATGCAGTCATTGCCCGCACAATGATTCCCTCTCTGAGCATTTTTTCATAGACCATTTTGGCATTCCTGTCGATATCTATAAGAATGAAGTTGGTCTCACTGGGCATTACCCTGCATCCTAACTCCTCAAGTTTTTCCGTGAGAAAATCCATGCCCTGCCACACGGCATCAACGGTCTTTTTAAGGTGTTGATGGTCATCCAGGGCCGCAAGGGCACCTACCTGGGCCATGGTATTGACATTAAATGGCTGCCGGACCCGCTCCAGATATTTGGCCACCTCTCTGTCCATCACTCCATAGCCCACCCGAAGTCCGGCCAGACCATAGGCCTTTGAAAAGGTCCGAAGGCCTATGACCCTCCTGTCCTGCTTCATATATTCCACTGCCTTTGGAGTATGCTCAGTCCTAACGAACTCCATGTAGGCCTCATCCAGGACTACCAGTAAATGATCCGGAAGACCTTCCAGAAATGCATCGAAGTCTGCCCTGTGAATGACCGTGCCTGAAGGATTGTTGGGATTATCCAGAAAGATCAGGCGGGTTTTCGGTGTAACTGCCCGTGATATGTTCTCAAGGTCGTGACAATACTCTGCAAGGGGAATGACTACATTACTCCCCCCCACGGCCTGCACCATCTTGCAATATACCAGAAAGCTCGGATCACTGCTTATGGCTTCATACCCTGGTCGAATGAAAACCCTTATCAGAAAATCTATCAACTCGTTGGATCCGTTGCCAAGCACTATCTCCTCAGAAGACACTCCTAACAACCCGGCAATCTTCTCCTTGAGGTAGTAGCCGCTACCATCGGGATAGCGGTGCAAAGAAGATATGGCATTCCTTATGGCTTCCTGGGCCTTTGAAGACGGCCCTAATAAATTTTCATTAGAAGCAAGTTTGATAGGATCCTTTACCCCATACTCCCTTTCGAGTTCCTCAAGGGGTTTACCTGGAGGATAGGGGACAAGGCTTGTGAGATATTCCGGGACTTCAAAAGATAAAGGCCTTGATTTATTAAACATGTAATGATCCTTAATGTGAACCCATGCATTTCTGTTACCCAAACTGACATCCTTCATATCATCCTAAAAGTAGTTTACACTTTTTATTTTTTTGAACCGCAGAATATCGAACAAGAAATATTGAATGTCGAAATAATACCTTCGAAATTCTGCGGTTCCTTGTTCTGCGGTTCGATATTCAAAATAAATGACTAAAGAACCAACCTCGAAAAGTGTAAACTACAAAATGAAGGATGCCCCCAAACTTAACTGGTTTCTGCGGTTCTCGAATACAGCTTGTGTTCTTCCATTCCGAGATTCGGATTAACTTCCACCCTGATTTCAACATCAAAGTTTTTTTCAAGGTTATAGAGTTCTAAGCGCTTGCGGTTAAGCAGGTATAAGACAACCTGAGGCGGGGCCTCCAGCACAAGCTGCTCGGAATTCTTTTCATTACTACCTGCCAGATGTGCACTGATTCTTCTCAAGTCCGCCAGTGCAAGGGCCTCCACAGACATCACCACCCCCCTTCCATGGCAGTAGGGACAGGAGCAATAACTGCCTAGTTGCACAGGAGAGCGGATCTTCTGGCGCACCAGTTCAAGAACACCAAACCGTGAAATTCTGGCAATTTCCGTCCTGGCACGGTCCTTTTTGAGGCAATTCCTCATGCGCTTTTCCACCTGTTGTCTGTAAGCCCTGTTACGCATATCAATAAAGTCAATAACTATTATTCCTCCGAGGTCCCTGAGACGCAGTTGTCTGGCTATTTCCTCCGCAGCCTCCAAATTGGTCTTTAGTGCGGTTTCCTCAATATTTTTCCCCCTGACGTTTTTTCCGGAATTCACATCTATAGACACCAGGGCCTCGGTTGGCTCTATAACAATATGCGCTCCGGAAAGCAGGCGAACATTGGGCTGATATACTTGCTCTATCAGAGTCTCAAGATCGAAGTGTGAAAAAATGGGGACGTCGCCTTGGTATAAACGTACAGTGGCTACCTGTCGTGGGGCAATGATGCGAAGAAAGGCCTTTATATTATCATAGACCTCCTGCCGGTCCACCAAAATTTCCTCGACATCACTTGTGAGATAATCCCTCAGAAATCGTTTTACCAGATCACGGTCTCTATAAATCAGGGCCGGGGCCTGAGCGGACTGGGCCTTTTTTCTTAAGTTGCTCCAGAGTCGTGCCAAATACCTGAGATCCTTCTGTATCTCTACTTTTGGAACGCCTTCAGCGACTGTCCGGGCAATAAGTCCCACACCTTCCGGTAGCTTGCATGCCTTTAAGATCTGCTTAAGCCTTTGACGTTCCTCCTCATCCTCAATTTTTCTGGACACACCTACTTGAGCAGTACCGGGCATCAGCACCAGGTACCTCGCTGGGATTGACAGATAAGTTGTTATCGCAGATCCCTTTATATGGGTCTCTTCCTTGACTATCTGTACAAGAATGTCCTGGTCCTTTTTTATGAATTCATGGATACGTTTTTTGTTTTCAGCATATCCATAGTATTCAGGGTGTATATCAGCTAAGGGCAGATAGCCATTTCTGGAAAGGCCGATATCAACAAAAGCCGCATGTAGGCTTGGCTCTATTTTTACTATTCGACCTTTATAAAGGTTACCTCTGGTCTGGGTGTGGGAGAATGTTTCAATATCAAAGGCCTCAAGACGTCCATTCTCCAGAAGGCCTATCCGGCATTCCTCCGGTGCCTCCATGTTGATTACAATCTGGCAATTGCCGGATTTGCTTGATTTTTTCCTTGGTTTCATATTAATTTTCGTATACTCCTAA
>JAUWGF010000044.1:0-11536 GCA_030606515.1 Deltaproteobacteria bacterium
CATATTTCTTATACAGGGCAGATAGGTCTTCTCAAGATAATCAGCGAATCCAGTGTGGCCGCCGGAATGCGGAGGCTTGAGGCCTGTACTGCCCAAAACGCCCTGGACCTTGTACATGAATTGGAAGAAGCGGTTTCCAGCGTTACGTTTCAACTGAAATGTCCCAGATTGGAGGTGTCCAAAAAGGTCACAAGACTTCTTGAGATGACAAAAGACCTGGAAAAGCAACTCCAGCAGGTTAAGACGGTCCGTGCCAGGCAAGGGCTGGATGAGTTGTTGTTCGGGATATGAAAAATCAACAATATTCAAGTGCTATCTGCCCGGGTTGAAACAGAGAACACCAAGTCCCTCAGGGACCTGGGAGACAGGCTCAGAGATAAGATGGGTTCAGGGGTCGTGGTAATAGGATCGCGGGCTGACAGCAAGGCCCTGCTGCTGGTCCTTGTAACCAAGGATCTTACTGACCGGCTACATGCAGGAAATATGATCAAGCAGGTAGCTCAGATGATCGGGGGAGGCGGAGGAGGGAGCCCTGAAATGGCGCAGGCAGGGGCCCCGAAACAGGAAAGACTCGAAGAGGCCCTTGATGCAGTCTATGATATCGTATACACAAACAGTTCTCCGGCTTCCTGAGTACAGACATATCGAAGGCTCCCAACATTGTCTCGATGCGAATCAAGCCGCGATCATTTTCTTGAACCTTCTGACTAAGAATTTATGATTTTCTGAGTTAATCCCTTTACTTCAGTTCCTCTTTGCCATTAAGACCCTGTCCTTGCCTGACAGGTCTTTTCTGATCTCTGCGCATTTATACATTCCGGTATCTCTGGTCATCTGAATGGCCTGTTTTCCCTGATTCCATCCGATTTCACAAATAAACCATGCTTCTTTGCAAAGTACTTGGGGAACGGCTTTGATAAGTTTTTCAATGTCCTCAAGTCCATCTTTTCCGCTGAAGAGTGACCCCTCTGGTTCATATTTGAATATTTCTTTTGCCAGGAGCCTTTTGTCCTTATTGGCCACGTAAGGTGGGTTGCTGACAACCAGATGAAATCCCTGGTTTGCGACGGCTATTCCTTTTTCACGCGGGAAAATGTCGGTTTCACACGATCTAAAGGGATTGATCCAGTCTGTCTGTACCAGGCTAACTCTTGATTTTACTCCGTGTCTCTCTGCATTTTGTTGTGCTACGATCAGCGCAGGGAATGACCTGTCTGTTGCCACTAAAACGGCTTCTGGAATCTCATGGGCAAGTGTTATTGCCAGGATACCGCAACCCGTACCCAGGTCCAGGATAAAGGGCCTGTGCCATCTTTCCTGCTTCACAAGGGCAAGGGCGATCTCCACAATCATCTCGGTCTCAGGTCTGGGTATCAGAGTATCCCTGGTTACGCGAAAAGGAAGAGACCAGAATTCCCGCTGCTCCAAAATATAGGCAGTGGGTTCGTGCATGGCCCTTCGAGCGACAAGGGCCATATACTGTTCGTTTACAAAGTCTTCGAGGAGAAATTCAGGATGGAGGTGAAACCAGATCCGTTCTTTTCCCAGAAGGTGGGCCAGCAGAATTTCAGCTTCCAGTTGCGGGTTTTCTATGTGGGCGCGCGCGAGTTGTTTAGTGGCCGCGAAGAGTGCCCGGGCTATTGTCATCTGAGCTTTGGGTCAGGGCCTGCGCCTGATAGTGAGTCCCCAGTGCCTCTGTGATTTCGTTTATATCCCCTTCCATTATGGTCTCAAGGCGGTAAATGGTGAGGCCTATTCGATGGTCGGTCATCCTGCCTTGGGGAAAGTTGTAGGTACGGATGCGCTCACTCCTGTCCCCTGTGCCCACCATGCTCCGTCGTTCATCTGAGAGTTGGGATTGTTGCTCTGTGCGTTTTAGATCCAGCAGACGGGCATAAAGCACCTTCATGGCCTTGGCCCTGTTTTTATATTGCGAGCGCTCATCCTGACACTGTACTACCAGTCCTGTGGGCAGGTGGGTGATACGTACTGCGGACTCTGTCTTGTTGACGTGCTGCCCCCCTGCTCCGGACGCACGGTAAACGTCAATCCGAAGATCAGCAGGATCAATATCCACGTCCACATCAGCGGCCTCGGGCAGTACGGCCACAGTGACGGCCGATGTATGTATGCGTCCCTGGGTCTCGGTATCAGGCACCCTCTGGACCCTGTGGGTGCCACTTTCGTACTTCAAGCGGCTGTAAACCCTGTCTCCGGAAACAAGGGCGATAATTTCCTTGAATCCACCGCCCCCGGTCAGATGGGCGTTCAGCACCTCCACTTTCCATTTTTTGTGCTCAGCATATCGGCTGTACATACGGAACATATCCGCCGCAAAAAGGGCAGCCTCGTCTCCGCCCGTACCGGCCCTGATTTCCAAAAGCACGTTCTTTTCGTCATTGGGGTCCTTAGGCAGGAGGAGGCGTTTTATTTGCTCCTCGAGTTCCCGGCTTTTCTCTTCAAGCTCCTCAAGTTCTGACTGTGCGAGTTCCCGGATTTCCGGGTCAGGATCACCGAGCAAGACCTTGTTTTCATCGATTTGTTTAAGTATGTCGCGGTCTTGGCGGTAAGATTGAACTATTACCCTCAGATCGGCGTGCCTTTTTGCAATCTCCTGATATTTCTTTTGGTCTTTCAGTAAATCAGGATCGCTGAGTTCTTCCTCTAAGGCCAGGTATTTATTCTCTAATTCTTGAAGTTTAGCTAACATTCCAAGGTCTATTGTTGTGATGACTCAGGCCTGTTTTCCCGCGGTCTCACCATACCTGCGGTAGAATTTCTCCACCCTCCCCGCAGTGTCGACCAGTTTCTGCTTGCCGGTAAAGAAAGGATGACACTTGGAGCATATTTCTACCTTTATCTCTTTCTGGGTTGAACCTATCTCAAACTCATTACCACAGGCACATCTTACCTTGGAGTTATAGTATTTTGGATGGATTTTTTCTTTCATATTTTTATATCTCCTATTAGATCTCACTTATTTTAAAATAACTATACTGCAAAAAATGTTTTTGTTCAAAATACTCTAACCCGGATAAACCGGAATAGTGCCTAAAGTGAACTAAAGTTTTAAGTGCCTAAAGTTAAGGTGTCGCTTCGCTTTATCTATTTATATTAACCGCGCTGAAAGCGCGCACCACAACTTCAGGCACTTTAGGCACTTCAAACTTATCTTATCATATCATCTATTCATAGATGCCAAAAACTCGGCGTTGTTTTCTGTCCCCCTCATTTTGTCCAGGAGGAATTCCATGCTGTCTACCGGGTTTAAAGGTGACAGAAGTTTTCGCAAGAGCCAGATTCGAGTCAACACATCATCGGGCAGCAGCAGCTCTTCTTTCCTGGTGCCGGAGTGGTTGATGTCGATTGAGGGGAATATCCGTTTGTCAGTGAGCTTTCTGTCTAAATGTATTTCCATGTTTCCAGTGCCCTTAAATTCTTCAAATATGACCTCGTCCATTCGGCTTCCTGTATCCACAAGGGCAGTGGCAATTATTGTAAGACTACCCCCTTCCTCGATGTTTCTGGCAGCCCCGAAGAAGCGTTTGGGTTTCTGAAGCGCATTGGAGTCTACACCCCCGGAGAGGATCTTGCCACTGGGAGGAACTACGGTGTTATAGGCCCTGGCAAGCCTGGTGATGCTATCCAGAAGTATCACCACGTCGCGTTTGTGTTCCACCAGGCGTTTGGCTTTCTCAATAACCATTTTGGAGACCTGGACATGGCGCTGGGCCGGCTCATCGAACGTCGAGCTGACAACCTCAGCCTTTACAATGCGTTGCATGTCTGTGACTTCCTCCGGTCTTTCATCTATGAGCAGGACAATCAATATGACCTCAGGGTGATTTCTGGTGATACTGTTGGCGATATTTTGGAGGAGCATTGTCTTGCCGGTTCGGGGAGGTGCGACGATAAGTCCTCTTTGGCCCTTACCGACCGGAGTCATAAAATCCATTATCCTGGCGGAATAGTTATCTGAATCGGTCTCCAGGTTGAAACGCTCATCAGGATAGAGAGGCGTGAGGTTTTCAAAGATTACCTTATCAAAGGATGCCTCAGGGGCATCCTGGTTTAGGGATTCTACCTTTAGCAGGGCAAAGTATCGTTCCCCCTCCTTGGGAGGACGGATCTGGCCGGAGACGGTATCGCCGGTTTTCAGGGCAAAACGTCTGATTTGTGACGGAGATACGTATATGTCATCCGGGCCTGGCAGATAATTGTAGTCCGGGCTGCGAAGGAAACCAAATCCATCCTGAAGTATTTCCAGCACACCCTCGCCATACACAGACCCGCTATTGGCGGTCTGGGCCTTAAGTATAGCAAAAATGATCTCCTGTTTACGCATCCCGCTGGGAGAATCTACGCCCAGGTCTTTTGCTATTTTGTGAAGTTCACCTATGCCTTTACGTTTTAAATCAGCTAAAATTATTATTTTTGCTCTATTTGTCTTTGATATTTTAGGCATGGTTTTACCTCTACGGGGTTTGCGTATTATTAAAAGAGCCTGCAGGCGTAAATTTTTTAAAGAGATCCAAGTTGTAATGAAGTCCGAAAAAACACAGCAATTGTATTATAAAACGGGCTTAAACTAGTCGCCTTTGGGGGATTTTTTGATTAACTGCATACTACTTCGCACCAAATGTAGTTCGTGGTTTTTCGTGAAGTGGGATGGCTTTTGCAGGATTTTGACCGCGGGCAATATTGCACCGTCTCTGCAAGATACGACAGATTAGCTTTAAAACCAGAAAAAAGCAAACCACCTCAAGATAGATAACGTGTTTTATTTTTACTTGTTTAGTATCAACAAAGGAATATTTAGCGTTTGGAAGCAGAAGGATTCTTACTAATTATGAATGCCACGGTTTTTATTTGTCGAGTCTAAATAATAGCAAGAAAATGACTATTTGTAACATGGTGGCTTATACTTAATTAGTCGCTTCCAAAGCCTAAATATAATCATAACATAATAATACAATTACGGAGTTGTCAATGTCTTTTTGGATTTTTCCAGCCCAGACGTGAATTCAAGCGCACAAGAAGAGTCAAGACCTCGTTTACCGGGGTTGCAACTCCGAGTTCTTTGCCCATCCCGGTAATGGCGCCGTTAATGTAGTCGATTTCAGTGGTCCTGTCTTTGATACGGTCCTGGAGCATGGAGGACCTGTTTTCCGCAGTTGCCCTACACACTGAATGAACCATATTGTGGGCCTCTTCAAGTGAAAGGCCCAAGGCAATGTCGTTCTTTAATGACAACGTCCATGCCTCAGCAACTGCAAGTTCCTGTAATCGTTGGGATTCCGGATGTTGTGGTAATTTTCCATTGGTAAGGCCGCAAAGGGCAGTTAAGGCGTTTATCCCAACATTGACAATCAGCTTGCGCCATATGTGAGGATAGATGTCTTCAACTATTTGAGAAGGCCATCCCGAGTCGTTCAGCAAAGTCGCTAAAGAAATTAACCTGTCTTTGGCTTCAGGGTTGTGGATCACTAATCCAAGCGTTGTGGGACCACTCCCGGCATGGCGAACATGTCCTTCATTCAATAGAGTCGCCCCCTGTGAGGTTACGCCTAGGGCAATCTGTTCCGGTTTTACAGTTTTAGAAAGTGTAGATTCATGCCCTATACCGTTTTGCAGAGAAACAACCAGGGTTCCAGGTCCTATCAGGGGACCTATACGCTTTATGGCATCGGCAGTCTGGGCGGCTTTGACAAACACTATCACCCAATCCTGAGGACTCAAAGACTCGGGTTCTGCAGTAACATTCGGGAATGCGCTCCATGCCTCCTTTGATGACGTAACCTGTATTCCGGCCTTCTTGAGCCTCTCGGCGCGATCCGGCTTGTAATCAAGTATGGAAACAGGGCAATCTTGTTTGTAAAGCGTGGCGGCTAGAAGACAACCCATAGCCCCAGGACCTATAATAGTGAGTTTGAATTGATTTCTATCTTGCATTGTTTGGTCCATTTTTGATTAAAAAAGGAAATCGTCAAGTCTTTTTAACCAGGAAGGGAGCCGGAATTTTCCAGACGAAGGGTGAAGAGGCGGTAACGAATCCTCTCTCATTGCCTCCCAAACAAAAGATTTTTCATTGTCTTTCTTAGGTATAATTATTTCGCCGGTTTGCCGGTCTACAGGGACCATAGCTATCCCTTGAGGCATGCTGAAATCCTGTTTTATCATTTCTTCTTTTGTTACTGACATGAAAGATGTCCAGATCGGGCATGCAACTCTGCCCCCGGTTTCCTTGTACCCCAAAGATTTTTTGTCTTCCCTCCCAACCCACACTGTTGCCACTACTTCAGGGGTAAATCCAATGAACCACGCGTCTCGACAATTATCAGTAGTACCGGTCTTGCCACCTGCTGGAATTCCAAGGGCCCTGGCATTGCGACCCGTACCATCCTGAATTACTCCCCTGAGGAGATGGACCACCTGAAAAGCAGTTACCGGGTCAACCGCTTCGTTGAAAACAGGCTCAAGTTGTTCTATTATTTCTCCTTTTCGATTTCTAACTTCTTGAATAAATTGAGGTTTAATGTTTTTTCCCAGATTGGGAAAGGTGCTGAAAGCCCTTACCATCTCGATTAGAGTAACTTCAGAAGAACCCAGAGAAATAGACAGATTATTTGCCAGGGGTGTTTCTATCCCCATACGCCTCGCCATATCATGAATGGGGGTCAACCCGATTGCCCTTGCAATTTTTACGGAAATGATATTACGGGAGTATGTGAGGGCCGTCCTTATAGTGATCGGACCCATATAGGTCTTGTCGAAGTTCTCTGGTTCCCACATGGTTTGAGAATTCGCTCCGGGCAGTGAAATCGGTTCATCCACAACGATTGTATTAGGGGCTACAAGTCCACTGGATAGGGCAGTTGAATAGATTATTGCCTTAAAGGCAGACCCTGGCTGCATCCTGCCCTGGGTTGCCAAGTTGAATTGAGATTTATTGAAGTCCTTGCCTCCCCAAAGGGCCTGAACAGCACCGGTTTTTGCCTCGATTGCCACAAGGGCTGCCTGAACAGAATGGTTCAGTTCGGTATCCTTAGTATGCCTCTTGCATAAGTTATCCAGACCCTGAAGCACTGCTTCATTGGCCTTGATCTGCCAGTCCCTTTTGAGAGTAGTTGTTACGGTAAGACCGTCTGTCAGAAGTCTTTTCTTGCCATACCTTGCTTCAAGTTCCCTTCTTACTTCCGAAAGGAAATAATCTGTACCGGGCGGAGGATCCAAGGTCTCTCTTTTCAGGCGAATAGGGATCTTTTTTGCCTCTTCTGCCTCCTCTGGAGTAATATAGCCTTCCTCTACCATCCGTCTCAGTGTATAATCCTGACGTCTCTTGGCACGGTCCATGTGTCTTGTTGGATCGTACCGGCTCGGGGCCTTGGGCAGGCCGGCAAAGAGTGCGCATTCAGCGAGATTCAGGTCATCTACATGTTTTGCGAAGTAGGTCCTGGCAGCACTTTCGACTCCATAGGATCCTTGTCCAAGATATATCTGATTCAAATATATGGTCAGGATCTCGTCTTTTGTGAGTGCTGCATCGATTTGCCAGGCCAGGATGGCTTCTTTAACCTTGCGCAACCAACTCTTTTCCCGGGTAAGGAGTAGGGATCTTGTTACCTGCTGGGTAATGGTGCTTGCTCCCTGGACTATTCCTCCTGCCTCCACATTTTTCAGTATGGCCCGAATGACCCCCATGAAATCAATGCCGGGATGTTCGTAAAACCGGGCATCTTCAGCTGCCAGGAATGCCTGTATCAGCCTGTCCGGCATTCGGGAAATCGGGACGGGCCATCTTTTCTCCTTATACCAGTATGCGATGGGGCGATGGTCCGAGTCGAGCACTTCAGTGACCATGGGAGGATTATAAGATTTAAGACTTGAGATTTCCGGGAGACCCAGGAGCATATACCCTATTATGAGACTACCAATTGCCAGGGATACCACAATGGCTGATCCAAGTACGATTCCCAGCAGAGGACGATAGCCCCATACAAGTGGTTTTCTGGATTTCTTTCTGCGAGTTTTAGCCATAAAGTAATCATATATAAACATAGTGTTACATTGAGGCAACCACAGAACTGAGAGCGCTATACCAAATCCAAAGTTCTTGAAGGCTTTTAAGCTCTGTGTTAAACAAGATGTCAACTAATCGGGGCGTAGCGCAGCCTGGCAGCGCATCTGCTTTGGGAGCAGAGGGTCGGAGGTTCAAATCCTCTCGCCCCGACCATTTCCTTTTTTCTTTTGGAAGCCTTCACATCCGGCTTAATTCCGTTATTATTTTTTAATCCACAGATTTCGCAGATTACACGGATTACTCTAATCATTATAAAGGATGATGCGAAATCTGTGGGGTTTAATTCCCCGCAGCGACGTGCTCAACGATTGGTGCCGTTCAGCATGATCTTGGAGAAACAATTATGAACAAAGAGACTTATCAGTGCAGTAAATGTGGAATATGGGCAGATAAGCACAAACTGTGCATTGTTGATGATACCTATTTCTGCACAAGATGTATGTATGGAGATATTGAACCAGTTGAGATTTATCCGATCGGCATTGTAAAAAACAATTTAAATAAGAGTCCTACGGGTTTCGGTGTGGTTGGGGACGACAAAATATCCGGAATTATACTTTTCCATTTTCAGGAAATTTTTATGTATAAACTTGAGGATGAAAAATATATTACCATTGTTTATTATCTCCACAAGTCAGGACCAGTCAAATCAGTATTTAATAGGGGTCTTGATGGAAAATCGGTTGGAGTTTTTGCTTCTCGCACCCCTAACAGACTTTCCAAAATAGCAATTCAAGATGTCACATTAGTAAAAATAGAAGGGACAACACTCTATGTCGAAGGTCTTGATGCTATTAATGGAAGTCCTGTGCTTGACATCAAATTAAAAACAAATGCAATAAAAAAATAGGTGATTGTAACCTAAGTTGAGCGGTTAGCTGTCTTGTCAGGGCGGCAGACCGATAGTCATTAGGGTTTAGCTTTGAAAAATCAAGACATTACATTAATTAGAAATAACAAACAGCGGGTGAAAGTTTGTAATAGCAAAACATCCTGTAATCATTAAACTAATAGCTAACCGCTAAAGGCTAATCGCTCAATTTAGGTGTAAGGAACAAGTAAATTGTCCTCATTTGGCCAATCTTCAAAATCTGCTAAAAATACTCTTAAGCCGCCCCCTTAAAAACCGAACGGGATGAAATGTCACGGGCTTAAGTATTGAGGGTAGCGTGAATCCAGCCGCATCAAATTCCTCTGGTTGCGCCAGAGGAAAACTCAATTCATGCATATGGGCTCCGGAGAGTCGCCGTTTTTGCGATTCCAGCCACAGAGGTACATGGTGTGGCTGAAGTCCCAGAATAGTGTATAAGGCCGTGTCCAGGGCCACAGGGTTTGACGATGCTCCGAGCAGGGACAGGTCGAACGGATCTCCATCGATTGGGCCGGTCCGCTGCATGGTCCTCACTGCATCAACCAGGCTCACAGTTTTCGGCAGGGCTTGCATAATTTCAATGAGTAAACTCTCAAAGAGATTAGACATATCACCGTATTGACAGTGTGCCAGAGCCTTGCGAAAACCTACCACGCATCCGAAAAAATTTTTTACTGCCGCTGTGACTCGTAGCTGAGAGTGGGCCTTGAGCTTGGCCACATTAATGATTAAATTCTTCTCCAGGGCCTTTTGTGAAATGCCTATGGATATCCCGGATGCAAGACGAATCTTCGTGGGTCGGCTCAAGTTGATGATTTCAATCGGCAAACCATTGAGCGCTTCTGCAAGGCCATTTGCATTTGCCACCTTTTTGGCAGTACCAAATGCCGGGGAATCGCCCACGCTGACCCTGGCCCCATAGTCCAGCAAATATTCACAGACAGCCTGGACCACAAGTGGGTGGGTAGTGGCCAAGGCTTTTTTCGGTGTGAGCAGATTGGGTTTGACCAGTATTCGAGTACCTCTGGGGGGACGGCACTGGATAGTTTCTAAGAGCATCCCCACTGATTTTCGGACAGGCCTTGGCTCGTATTTGCTGACCCGACAGAGAGCTACTGGAATTGCCATGGATTAGTTATTCCTGGGTATTACTAAAATAAAAGATAATACTTGATTTGCAAGCAGCATGGGCTTCTGGTTATTCTTATTAATTTCTTCCTCCATAGTCCTTTATAATCAATGTCCGAACTTTCAGGGAATTTTTTTTAATAATCGTTGCAATGAATCAACATTACCATGATTTATGCCGAAACATCATTTAAGGACATGAATAGCCGGTATGGAAAGCTGTCTGTCATTGAGTATGTCCAGCAACATGGTCAACAGATTATTTCGGACAAAAGCGAGTTTACTGTCATAGGATTAAAACAGTGACTGACTACAACGATGTGATACAAGAATACGCTTTAGCTTCTTGGTCTGTACTTGAACAGTACAGGATAGAGGAAATCCTGAGATATGATCACTTTAGTATTACCTACAGGGCCTCTAATATTAAACTTAACCAACTTGTGGTCATTAGAGAGTTCCTGCCCTGGGATTTAGTGATCAGAAAATCAAACAATGAGATAATTGCCAAATTTTCTTCCGATGAGGATGTCTTTCAGAAGGGACTCAAATACTTCATGGAAGAAGCAGAAGCTCTCTCCAAGTTCAGTCATCCACATATTGTGCGGACATTAAGGTATTTTAGGGCTAATGGGACTGCATACATGGTCATGTCACATGAGGACGGCGTGACTCTCCGAAAGCAACTTGACCAGATGGGGCCGGACAACACTATGCCGGAAGACCGGATCAAGCTCTGGTTGAGAGATATTTTTGACGGCTTAGAAGACATACATGAAAGGGGAATTTATCATAGAGACATCAGGCCGGATACAATTTTTTTGAAAAAAGACGGCTCTGCCATGCTCATCGACTTCGGGGCCGTATGTTATGCTATCAACAGCGAATCCAAAAACGAAAATACGCTTTTACCTTCCGGTTATTCATCCGATGATTTGTATGCTGATGAAGCGGGAGGCGGGTTATGGACCGATATTTATCAGCTCGGTGCCGTAGTTTATGAATGTGTGACAGGACAGGAACCCCCAGACGTCCAAGTCAGGGTTCAATTATCAGCAAATGACGAGCCGGATCCAATTTTGGAGCCATTAAAGCAAGCCGGCGATCGGAGTTACAGTAAGAATTTTCTGGATACCATAGTGCTGGCCATGTCTCCAAATGTGACTGATCGACGGTCAGCGATAGAGGCATTTGGGGAGTTAAAGCTAACGAGTGACGAACTCGTATCGGGAGAAGAGAAGAAAGAAGATGCTTTAGATAAGGTGGCCAGTGTATCCGAACCTGAGGAGGTCCCTGTTGAGGAGATTCTTCTGGGGATGGAGGATATGGGTGAAGCCGAGGAAGCTATAGAAGAAGAGGTTGGCGACGAGGGTGATATCTCCGAGGTTTTTCAGGCTGAAAGCGAAGAGAAAACCCATGCAGAAGCAGGTGAAGAGGTCAGTGTATCCGAACCTGAG
>JAUWGF010000185.1:0-3290 GCA_030606515.1 Deltaproteobacteria bacterium
CCTCCAGTTTTTTTTGTCAAGATCGCCCACCCAGTTGCTTATACCACGAAACTCAAGGAGAGGGACCTGATAGTAATCGCAGACCTGCGCGGCCGCGGCCCCTTCCATGTTCTCCGCGATAGATTTAAACCGTTCATGCAAGTCCCGAGCCCTCTCACTGGCGCCTGTAACGCAGGAGACAGTGACCATCGGGCCGCAGCGAATGCCAAGCTTTTCCACAAGATCCGACTTAATGATTTGACGCCATCCGGGCTCAAGAGCAAACTTTGTCTGCGTTTTATCTCCTTCCAAGGAAATCGGCTCGATCCCCGAAGGACCTTGACGGCCCAGGTCACCATAGGCTTCGGAGCTTGCAAGGCATACATCCTCAAGCTCTACATCCGCCCACTGGTATGCCCCTGCTACACCAGCCAGGATTACTGTATATGGTGCACCTCTGCTCTCAATAAATCTTGTCAGTTCAAAAGAGGTGCTACCCGGTCCAAGGCCGCACACCAGGTGAGGGCACTTGTATCTGCCGGCAAGCGTGAGAAAAGACTCCATTTCCCTTTTTGTGGGAGATACAATCAGAATCCGTGGAACGGTCATATCTGTGTCCTCAAAATCCGCTCCAGTTGCCAACACAGGAAGAGCTCTTTGCCCGACTGGGCCCTCAGATCTGAAAGTTCTGCCGGACTCAGAAGGTCAGTAATCCGTGAGCATAGATAATTGATACAAAAGTGGTGCCGTGCAAAGAGCTGACAGCCCGTGGGACCGAGAAACAGACAGTCTTTTTTTCCAAGACGTTCATTGGGTATCTTCCTTTCCAGAAGCAAATTGAGCAGCAACACAAACTCGTCATACCAATCTTCAATACCAGACCCGCAACAACCACCACCCGGGACCTCGGTCGCGCACATGGCACATTCTGTCACTACACCCAACTTCTCCATTAGTTCATAGCTCCTTGAGATCTCTTTTCTGTAAAGTCCAAGGAGCCGGTCAATTTCGCTATCTGCTGCCAGATCTTTTCCATATTTTTTCCATAAATATTCGGCCAGAGCGATCTTTTCTTTAATAGATAATTCGTTTGAGTATAAACTAAAGCCGGGCATTGTCCGTAACCGCTCACACTTCCTGCTGGTTCAAAAAACCAGGCGCATAAAATCTTCTGCCAGTATTATGGGACCTTTGTATACCTTGCTGCAGGGTGTGATCAGGTCATGCTCATCGCAATTCGGATAAAAATGGTTAAGGAGCAATCGCTTAACTCCGGCATCCTGGGCGATTTTGCCTGCTTCGGAAGGAGTCAAGTGCCCTGGGATTTTGTAGCCTTCAGGGGCTGCGCACTCTAAAACCAGAAGGTCGGTTCCCTGGGCAAGCTCTATCAGTTCATTACAGAAGTCAGTATCTCCTGAAAATACCACTGATTTGCCATCCGATGTCTCGATTCTATAGGCCAGGCTCTGGGGAGTATGTTTGGTGGGCGCACTTCGTATTGTAAGGGGAGGGAGCTGCATTGCTGCTTTCATCTCCGGTGGTATCTCTTCGAAGATGATTTTCCCAGGCTCAGGTTCCACCCAATGTCCGAATGCCTGTATCAGGGACTGATAAAACTGCTTAAGTCCTTCAGCAGCCAGGACCAACACCGGAGAATTCCTCTCGTATCCGGGTGAATACCTTGTAGCAAAGATAAAGGGTGCCAGTTCTCCTATGTGGTCCGGGTGGAAGTGTGTATAGAGCAAGATATCAAGCGTATTATAGGATATGCCCGCCTTAACCAGTTGTCTTAAGGTCCCTGCAGCACTGTCTATGAGCAGGGTCTGTCCTTCGACCTTCAAGCAGGTAGCAGGACCGGCCCTCCTTATGGAAGGGACACCTGTTCCGGAACCAAGTACGACTATCTCCATCATTTTTCTAACCCCTTTAAATTAAGCGATTAGCCTTTAGCGGTTAGCTATTAGCTTAATGATTACAGGATGTTCTGGTAATATCTTGATTTTTCAAAGCTAAGTGCTAATGGCTAACAGCTAAACGCTTCACTTAGGTTACAGATTTAACGGAACAAGTTCAATCTGTCCCCAGATCCCAAGTTTTGTTCCCTTTATAATCACTCCTCCCAGGATTCCGGGAATTTCTTGTATGGCATTGAGGCCAGGGTCTATATCTCTTTCTGTTCTTACCATATTCCCTATAGATGTTGCTGTTGCATCTGCCAAAGATACGGATTGAGAGACTATAGTCACTGCATCTGCCTTTCCAAGACTTCTTGAATGACCCACTGTACCCGATGAGGTGCATATTCCCAAAGGCATCCGGCCAGGAGCAACGGCAATGCCGACTCGTCCGCTAAGTGGCGAAGTGCCTGCCCAAATGGCTGAAGTAATTGGCTCAAGGACCCGGAGGAATATGTCTCCACCATTTTCCACTATAACCTCACCTGAAGTAAGCTCCACACATCTTTTGCCGATATGCTGGGCAATAGCTCCGGCCACTGCGGCCATTGGGCCGACACCAGCGGTTGCGGAAGTTGCTAACATGTCCCTGACTACGGCGGGGGCAAAAGGGTCATCAGGTAATGGGATATAGCTTTCGAGAAAACCAGGGTGGCTGCGGGCATAATCCTCAATAGAGAGCCGGACCTCTATGACCCATGTTGAGACTTCATTTTCAAGATTGCGGTCAGCCTGTATGTGAAGATCAGTTTCCTGGTGGCGGACTTGAAAGCCGGTCAGGCCGTTTTTCGCTATAAAAGAACGGTATGTGCGCTTTTCTCCCACGGGCTTCAGGCCAGAATATCCCCAAGTTCCTGACGTGGGGGCCGCGTGAGCAACTCGTTAACAGCATCTTTAGGATCAAGGCCTTGGTACAGCACCCTGTAAACCTGATTCGTAATGGGCATCTCGACCTTGTACTTCTCAGCCATGGCATAGACTGAGTTTGTAGTCTTGACACCTTCTGCTACCATGCTCATTTCCTTCAGTATGGTGTCAATGGACTGGCCCTGACCCAGCTTCAGGCCAACCTGGCGATTTCGGCTCAGGTCTCCGGTACAGGTAAGCACAAGATCTCCAAGACCGGCAAGCCCTGCAAAGGTCAGAGGATTTGCACCCAACCTCATACCCAGGCGCGACATCTCCGCGAGTCCCCTGGTAATCAGGGCCGCTCTTGTATTGGTCCCAAATCCCATGCCGTCTGATATGCCGGAGGCGATAGCTATGACGTTTTTAAGCGCCCCGCCCAGTTGAACACCCATCAGATCCAGGCTGGTATAAACCCTGAAGGTCTCAGTAGTAAAAAGGTCCTGGAGA
>JAUWGF010000034.1:0-13029 GCA_030606515.1 Deltaproteobacteria bacterium
AAAGGAGTATTTCACGGCGACTGCAAAATCACAAACTTCTATTTCGATCCACGGAGTCCCGCGCCCTTCACGGTCTTCGACCTTGATGGGACCAAGATAAAAACACGATTGTCAGATAATGAAAGATTGTCAGATCTGGTCAATCTATGTGCCTCTGTTGAGTGGTGGCAAATAAGGGAAAACTTAACTGAAGAAGTGCTCAATCTGTATACAAGCAGGCATATTGCGTGGCGAGAAAAAAAGCACAGATTGTTGAAAAAGCTGCAAATAAAAGTGCTCCGCCGTCTGGAACGGAAAAAAAACCGTGAAATCCAAAAATCTGACACACAGTAAGCTGGTAGGCGCGGCCTTTCTGGGGCCACGAAATATAAAGCGCTTGATGCCTGACGTGATCGAGAGGGCCGGCCTCGTTCATGGCCACAATGTGTTTTTGAATTACGCAGTGCAGACAGGCATTGCTCTGGCGGTACGGGAAGAAGCGCCTCCCTCTTTTCGATTTTCGAGCATTTCTCTAGCCACGTCAAACACCTCCTGAGAGCTGATATCTGCAATTTCATCTCCATTTGCAAGCCAGCGGTGTCCTGGTCCCCAAGGATGCCAGAAGGCTGGGCCGAGGGAACTTCCAAAAAGCGCCAGTGTGGGGATTCCTAAAGCGGCAGCGAGGTGCATGGGAGCTCCGTCGACAGTGATAAAGAGTTGGCAGTGGCGCTGGATGGCTCCTAGTTGTTTGATCTCCCGGGTCGCCACGAGGTGGCCCTTCTTGCTCACCCAGGATGTCAGTTGGGTGGCCCGCTCCTCGTCATCAGGTGCAAAGGTAATCAGGTGCTCCGACTGGGGATACCGACGCTTTAAAAGCTCTATCAAGGACGCAAAACTGGTCAACGGCCAGCAATTGTTGAGTTTGCGGTTGCTGATGTGGTAGCCGATTTTGGGATAGCCTTTAATCTCTCCGCTTGCTATAGTCTCGGTAGCAAAATCCCTTGCCGGTTGGTCGATGACTACCAAGGGCTTTGGCAGAGGGTGCTCTATGCCGATGCTCTTCAATACATCCAGGGTTCGTTCGACTTCATGTTTTCTGGTCCGGCTCATGGGGACATAGAGGTTGTAAAAGAAGGCCAGATAGAGATAGCGAGGCTTATCCGGGTAGTGACCGAGTCGGTATGGAGCCCCGGAGGCAAAGACCGTCTGGGCCTGACGGCGGCTGAAACGGGACCGGAGGCCAATGGCCAGATCGAAATTTTTGCCCTTCAATGATTTCAAAAACCGATATTGGCACCAGACGGACCCAAGGCGCCATCTTCTATGGCTATGCTTGTGCTTTTCATAGCAGAGAATTCGGTCGATATAGGGATTATCCTTCACCACCTCGGCGTTGTACGTAGAAACAACTAGAGTAAGCTCGGCCTGTGGACAAGCTTTTTTTAGGGCTTCAAAGGCCGGGGTCGAACAGATCAGGTCGCCAATGTGATCGTCCCGGACCACCAGAATGCGCCTTATTTCTGAAAGGTTAAGTCCAGCCAGCCGAGGCATCTGTCTCGGTTTTCCAAAAAGCACGGAAAAAAGAGAAGATGCCAACAATCCTTTCACTTTTCCCTTATTTTTCTTATTTTTTATAGTATTCTGCTTGGGAAACACGGGCTTACTGAATATTTAAAGTCTAAATATAGAAGTTTGATAATACCACATAAGGGAATGACTTTTCAAGTTCTCCAGTGATACCTGGATATTTCATATGCTGTGAGGCAGCATCAAGATGACAGAAACATTAGCTGAGGATTAAGCTGAATAAATATGGCCTATATAGGGCTTCCGGCCCTATCTAAAAAAGTGGGAATTGCTTCGCTTGTAATGTAATCATCACGCCCTTAATCTTCAGCCTTTTGCCTTTTTCGGAACTTTAGTTTGGTAAATCATGTGCGGAATAGCAGGATACTCCATTAAAGAAAACAGCTTACCAGGCACTGAAAGGCGTCTTGAGAAGGCATCTTCTCTTCTCTCACATAGAGGACCTGACGGAAGTGGCATCTATTTTGACAATAGGATAGGTCTTGCCCACAGAAGACTGGCAATCATCGATATTGTAAGAGGATCTCAGCCGCTTACAGATGCCGCAGGAGAAATAACAGTAGTTTTTAACGGTGAAATCTACAACTTTTCAGAGCTGAAACATGACCTTGAAAAAAGGGGATGTGTTTTCACCACGCGCTCAGATACAGAAGTGCTGGCAAATATTATCAGGATATATGGCGAGGCAGGCATTGAACAACTAAAAGGGATGTTCGCTTTCTGTGCGCTTAACCACAACAGTAAAAGAATGCTTGTTGTGCGGGACAGGCTTGGAGTAAAACCTCTATTCTATGTTGAAAACAGCTCTGGTTTTTTCTTTGCGTCGGAAATCCCGGCACTTCTTACACTTTCCGGATGTGACAGGAAAATTGATCCTGAGGCCCTGGACCTCTATTTGAGCCTTCGCTACGTCCCTCATCCCTTCTGTGCGTTTGAAGAGATCAGAAGGCTTCCTCCCGGACATCTCCTGGAAGTGGAAAAGGGCAAAATAATTAACAATGCCCCATTCTGGTCAATGAATCCGACAAAGAGAAACATGGATTACAGGCAGGCCTGTATTGAAACAAAAGAGCGTTTTGATCAGGCTGTGGTCAGACGTCTGGTATCAGATGTGCCCCTGGGGGCATTTCTTTCAGGTGGCATTGACTCTTCCCTCACTGTTGCCAGCATGGCACTACGAGGGCCGGTAAAGACCTTTTCAATAGGTTTTGAAGATGAGAGGTTCAATGAACTGCCATATGCCAGGCAAATTGCAGATCATCTAAAAACGGATCACCATGAGTTTTATCTGCCCGCTGATTCCCTTTTAAAGGCCCCGGAGATCCTCGCCCTGTTTGGGGAACCCTTTTCCAATGAAACGGCCATTCCCCTCTACTTCCTGAGCAAATTTGCATCAGGGGAAGTCAAGGTTGCCCTCACTGGAGACGGCGGAGACGAGGCTTTTGGAGGATACAAGCGCTATGGCCACTGTCTGTTCATTAAAAGACTTGAGAGACTATTTCTCCGGCGTCCTTACTGTCGGCTAAGGAAAACCAGCACCTGGGCAGAGAGCATCCTGAACCGCAGCCGCAAAAAAAAGAGCTTTCCTGCAAGGTCTGCCGACAGAGCACTTCTGCTTAATCAGCCGATGCGCTATCTTGCCTTTCTTGAACTCTTTCCTTTAAACTCCAGAAAGTTGCTGTTTCATCCAAGCGGTCCTCTGGTGGGGAAAATTGTGCATCCTACTGCCGTTGATCTAATTGGATCGTTCTACAACCAGATCAGAGACGACGAACTTGACAGGCTCCAACTTACCGATATAAACACCTATCTCCCCGGCGACATCCTGTTTTATTCCGATCACATGAGCATGGCCCACGGACTTGAGTTGAGATCTCCCTTTCTTGATCATGATGTTCTGGAATTTGCCCTTAGCCTTCCATCAGAATACCGCATGACAACGAGCAGAAAGGGGAAACGCATCCTGAGAGATGCCTTTTCTGACCGTATTTCAAAAGCCATGTTCGAAAGACCTAAAAAGGGGTTCTCCATACCCCTGGCCCGGTGGATTGGAGGGCCGCTGAAAAACAGGGTGCAAGAAGTTATTATGGATGCCCCGGATGACTTCTACAGGCTTTTTGAAAAACAGGGTGTATCCAATTTGCTCAGTTCTGAAATTGGAAAAGACGGACTCAAGGCACGCCAGTTGTGGTCACTTTTTATCCTGGCCAAGTGGATGGTCCGGTTCAAGGCGGTATTGCCATGAAGCTCTTAAACAAGACGGCATGGAAGGCTGTTCTGATCACAAAGGGGAAAAGAAAGGAAAGAAAAAGATCGGTCAATGAACTTAACCCTGAAGAAATCAGTAATGTATTGGCAGTTTCATCAACTGCCATAGGAGACACCCTGTTCTCCACACCGGCAGTGAGGGCCACGCGCCGCATTTTTCCAAACGCATCCATAGATTTCATGGTCAGAGAAAAGTTTTCAGTTCTTTTTGAAAATAATCCTGATATCAGAACAATAATTCCCTATTACGGGGGATACAAAAGGTTATTCTCCCTGTTAAACAGAATCAAGTCAGGAAACTACGACCTGTGTCTGGTATTTCATGATAGTGATCCCTGCCCTGTTCAGGCCGCCTACCTGGCCCGGATTCCTTTTATTGCCCGTATTGGTTTCAAGGATGAAACCGTAGCCCCGTTTCTTAATGTGAGAGTCCCATACAGAGATGAAGCACATGTAATAGAGCAGAGGCTCGACGTATTGCGCACACTCTTCAAGGTAAAACTTGATTCCCCCCGGGAGAAGCGGATGGTGCTGCCTGTAACGGTTGAAGAGGCGGAAACATTCTGGGGTGATCTGCTTAACGGCCTGGGATACAACTATGCACAAAACAAAAGAATAGGATTCCAGATATCTGCATCAAGACCATACAAGGCTTGGCCACAGGGGCACTTTTCAGAACTTGGAAAAAGATTCCTGGCTGATTTGGAAGATGTCAATATCATCCTGTTCGGAGGACCTGGAGATGAAAAGATTGGCAAGGAAATAGCTGAAGGGATAAAAACCGACTCCGGCCAGAAACCCAAAATAATCAATCTTGCAGGACACCTGCTCCTGAAAAATCTGCCTGCTGCACTCAGAGGACTGGATCTCTTCATAACCAGTGACACAGGCCCTTTTCATGTTGCCGTGGCAGTTAGGACGCCCACCATTTCTCTTTTTGTGCCAAGTACTGTACGTCATACAGGGCCATACCAGGACCTGGAAATCCACAAAGTCATAAGGAAGCCTAAACCATGCTCGCCGTGTATTCAAAAATACTGTAATGATTCAAACTGCATGTCCATAATCAGTGTTGAAGAAGTATATCAGGCCGTAAAAACCGGTTTGGAGCAAAGAGATTTTCTTGAAGGATAAAACGTAAGGACAAAATGGCCAAAATTCTTTACGCATATCCAGAACCTTTGCCATCACAAAAGGCCCGGTGCGTGCAGGTAATAGGTACCTGCACTGCTCTGGCAAAGCTCTTACCCATTACCCTTGTAGCAGACATTGTGGGAGATATTTTCAGCCAGTTTGATCTCGAAAAACCAGAAGGAATGGAGATAATCGACCTTAAAAGAAGACTTGGTCCTTTTGTCTCAAACAAGTGGTTTTCATTCAAACTCAGGCAAATGGTAAAGAGGATCAGGCCAGACATACTCTGGCTCAGGCACCCGGGACTTGCCCGTGACCTTGCGGCCAAGGGACTCCCAGTTATCTACGAGCTTCATGAAATCTTTAGCGATAAACACCCTGACCGTGCGGATTTGTTCCGGACAGAGATGGACCTCTGCCGAATGGTCAAAGGGATAGCCTGTATCAACCGCAATCTAAAGCTCAGATGGCAGGAGCTATACGGGAATATTCCAATTTCCATAATTCCGAGTGGCACTTTTTATGACAAGAATCTGAAAAAAGAACTTGTTCCTGGTTCAGTGGATACCATATATTACGTGGGCACCACCTATTATAAATGGAAAGGACTTAATATACTGCTTGATGCTCTTGAGCGCCTTGAAGGCATTAAGCTCATTCTGGTCGGTGACATTCTAAAAGAAAAATTGCCTGATCATATAAAAAATAGAGTAAAATGCGTAGGACACCTCTCAAATCCGGAGGTCAGGGCCATGTTGAAAGAGGCCCAAATAACAATACTTCCAAATTCTGCAAATACTGTTATAAGCCGCCTTTATACCTCTCCATTAAAACTTCTCGAATACATGGCTGCCAAAACTGCCATTGTCGCCTCAGATCTTCCCAGTATTCGTGAAATTGTCACTGAGGATGAAGTCCTTTTCTTTGAGCCTGATGACCCAGTTTCGCTAACAAACGCAGTCGACAAGCTGTCAAAAGATGCAAAATTGAGGCACAAATTGGCCTTGGCCGCATGGCGAAAAGCAGAGCGTTACTCTTGGGAGGCCAGAGCAGAAAAAATCAAGGTCTTCATCAAATCACTTACATAGCAAACAAGGGGACAGGCTAATAAAGGATCTGGCATATTTCCTGTGGCAGATGCATGAAAAGGGAATTTTTCATGGAGATTGCAAAATAACCAATTTCCGTTTTAATCCTGCTGATAAAAACCGGTTTACTGTGTTTGACCTTGACAGTACCAGGATCAGGAGCGCTATAAAAGATAGAGACAGAATTTCTGATATTACAGACATGTGTGCATCCATGGAGATGTGGAGAATAAGAAAGCACATTACCCATGACTTTTTAATACACTATATCAGACTGCATATTCCCTGGGAAAAAGAAAGTACAATATTATTAAAAAATCTGCGCAAAAGGGTAGAAACCAGATTAAAGAGAAAACTGAATGCATGCTGAACGTCTCTTAAAATACATTTTCTTTATTCTCCTGGTAATTATTCCCTTTCATATAGGAGGCACTGCCCTAAGGTATGTCCTCTCCGTTCTCATAATTATTACATGCTTTAGCGCTATTACCAGTTCCGGCAAAAATAAATTTAGTGAAGCCTGCGCTCTTTTACGCGAGTTTTTCCGTCATCCTCTTTCTTGGGCACTGGGGTTTTTTTCTGTCACCGCGTTTATATCCATATTTATGAGCCCGGACCCGAGATATTCTCTCAGGATATTTTGTAGTGAATATGTCCTGAATTTCAGCATGTTCATTTCACTGCTCCTCTTTTCTGAAAAATATGGAAGAAAAATTAACTGGCTGGGAATAGTGACTGCTGCCAATGTAGTTTTTCTGATCTTTTATTTAGGACTCATGTCACAGTGGCTTGTCAGCCAAGGTGAATTCTGGTTCCTTGACACCGACATAAATGTTGAGCCCGCAAGTATTGGAGATAGAATATTCATTTTTAGTTATGCAAATACATTTTTTAATGGAATCAAACACACCAGCATATATTTAACCCTTCTAGTAGCAGTGGCCTTCATATATCTAGTGAATCATCATCACAGAATCAGAACTCTGATACTCTTGCTTCTCAACCTATTTGCACTGTTATCAACTGTACGGCGCGGGGCTATCCTCTCTGTCTTTGCTGGCATGGGGGCATCATCTCTTTTTTACAGCTCAACCAAAAGATATTTCGCCATCTTCTCCCTGCTTTTCTGCCTTACTGTTTCTGCGCTATTTATTTCCGACAAGACGCAGCATTTCATAAGAGAAGACTGGAAGCTCATGTTTCAAGGGGAAGTGCGTAAAGCAAAAGACATAGGAGGTTCTATTCCATTAAGGATATATACCTACCTGACCTTCACAAAGGAAGTATTGAAACACCCTTTTACAGGGACTGGACTTGGAAGAAGAAATATTAAGCGGCTCATGCCGGACATTATAAAAGAAGCAGGACTGGTTCATGGTCATAACGCATTTCTTGAGCTGGCTATTGAGACAGGAATACAGGGTGCTCTAGCACTCTTGATCACAATAATAATCCAGGCAAGAATGCTGTGGAGCTGCTGGAAAAGTGATGATCACCCTGAAATCAAAGGACTTATGGCTACAAGTCTGTTATTCATGATCATGTTTTGGGGGACCAACATGTTTACTGATGGTTTTCGACATGGATCATCAACGTTATACTGGCTGTTTATGGCAGTTCCGACCGGCATAGCTTATGCCGATGTTCAAAGAAATGCCTGAAAACTTGATTCCAAAAGCCCCTATCAATTGCCTTTACCTGCTGGATGATCCCTCACGTGACAAACATGTACACTATTACGTATTAAAAGGCCTGGAGAGAAGCGGCTTTAACCCCTTGATAGGCTATTTTTACGGAGACAGTAATGATTCCAGGATGACAGGAGATGGAGTTTCTGCGATTTCGCTTGGACTCACAAAAAAACAGTTTAGACATTTTAGTCCTTTTACTGTATTCAAGCTCCGCAATCTCATAAAAAGAAACCATATTTCCATTGTCCACTGTCAAAGATACAGACCGCTTGTGAATGCTTCCCTTGCAATAATGGGTACTGACGTATCAACACTTTTTTACACTGTACGGGCCACAGGTACCCTGCGAAATGCCCACAGAAGGGCTGTATTCAACCGAATATGCAAAAAAATTGACAGGACAATATGCATAAGCAATTCAGTTAAAGATGACATGCTTTACAATTCAACATCCCTCGCGCCCTCAAAAGTAACAGTCATTTTTAATGGAATTGACACAAGCGCCTATGACATTGCCATGGGTCAAGATGAGGCCAGAAAAAGGCTGAATCTTCCAGAAAAAGGTTTCCTGTTCGGCATAGTTGCCAGGCTGAAAAAGGCCAAGGCCCACAACGTCCTGTTACATGCTTTTGCAAAGGTGGCAGACACAGCGCCTGAAGCATTTCTTGTCATTGTTGGAGATGGACCTCTTGAAAAAGAGCTGAAGAAGGAGGCAGATGAACTCCAACTAATATCAAAAGTGTTTTTCCTCGGCCCTAAAAAACCTGAAGAAGTACCTGTTGTTTTAAAAGCTTTAGACTGTTTTGTTCATCCTTCAAGGAGGGAAGGACTACCAATGGCAATTCTCGAGGCAATGTCAGCAGGCCTTCCTGTAATTGCAACAGAGACAGACGGCATAATAGACATATTCAATACACCTGAAACCATTGGGGCGATGGTTCCATCAAATGATAGCGCAGTCCTGACCAAGTCCATGAGCGACTTCCTCAAAAAGGAAAGGTTAGAACTAAAATTAATAGGGGAAAAAGCCCAATATCATGTGGCTGAAAATTTTAGTCGTGAAAGGATGGTTGAAAAAACGGTTGGCATGTATATCCAGATGAGAACTCTAAAAAAATAAGCTCACCACATATTATATTATAGTTCTACAACTATGCTTTGATAACTGTCTTTATGGGGTTGGAATGCTGGACCAATATGGTAATGAGATCTTCTATATGCCTCTGCCATGTAAATTTTTGAGCTATACGACGTGCCTTTTCACTTAACAGTCTTCTCTCTTCCGTGGAAAGCGCCGTAAATGCCTCAATGGTACTACCTATGGCCTCCGCTTCAGGTCTCTCAATTACTAACCAGGGGGCTACAATTCCTACCACCTCCTCTGCCCCGTTTTGCCTGGTAGTAAGAGCAGGGGTCCCGCAGGCCATGGCCTCTAGAGTGGTATTAGCGAATGGGTCGTAATGGGTAGGGAGTACAAAGAGGTCTGCCAGGGCATATACTCGTTCCATATCTTTCACATATCCCAGCCACTTGACATTTTGACCCAGGCCCATCCCTTCTATTCTTTTTTTCAGGTCCCTGTTTCCCATCGACCCTGCCACTAACAATATAAAAGGCTGTTCTCTGAACTGGGCAAGAGCGGACAAGAGTTGGCTTAAACCCTTGCGGCGCAGATCAGAGCCTGCAAAAACAAAGACTGTGGCATCATCTGAAATGCCCATTGATTTTTTTGCTAAAACCCGATCCTTTTGAGTCATCGGGCGAAACCGCTTAAGATCTACTCCATTGTAAATAGCCGTGACTTTCTCAGCACCTCTGCTGTAGTAATGTTGCACCTGGTTTTTTACTAACTGGGAATTAGTTATGATGGCCTTGGCCTCTTTGATGGCCTTGGCCTCCATCCAGAGAAGCAGCCTGTGTCTGGGCCTTAGGCGTCTGAACTCAGTGCCCCTTCGATAACCCAGGTCCAGCCATGCGGCATGCAACGGATCTGATATTCTAAGGACATCTACCAGGGCCACTCTTGAAAGGCCATAGCTTACTTCAAAATCGCCTGCTTTAAGGACTTGGCCGGCATTCAAAAAAAAACTCAAATTCTTGAGGATACTCCCCCTTCCCCACACAGGGGCCCTGGAGAACGGCAGTTCCTGCAAAAGAGACTTGTCCGCCACTACTGTCACGTTGTGGCCCATCTCCGTCAACCAGGTACACACGTTAGCACAGTAAGCTTCCGCACCTCCAAGCCCCAGTCCGCACTCTCTCCGCACTACAGCTATTCTCAACGTTCCATCCTAATTTATCAACGGTCAGTATGAACCTCATCTATTTTATGGGAACCGTTCATACTCCTTGGCGGGTGGTGAACAATTACTACCAGATGGTTTTGACATGGGGATAACTTAGTATTTTGTTGTCAGCAGTCAAAAGAACAAGATCGTGAATTCGTGCTGTTGCAGTAATAATTCGGTCCACTGGATCCGAATGGAAAGAGTCAGGCAGGGAATAGGCTTCTTGAATTACGGTTAAATCAATATCCTTAATTTGCCATCCGTTCAGTTCGAGATAATAATTGAACCACAATTTCCAGTGTTGATCCAATTCAATTCGGCCACGTTCTGAAAGACATGCTATTTCAGCGCAACTTATTGGAGAGACGAATATTGCAGAATCCTTTCGTTCAAGAACATCTGTTGCCTTGCCGGAAAGGGAGGATGGATCGGAAACCGCCCAGATAATACAACATGTATCCAGCAATAATTTCACTATTCCCTTTTCAGCATATGCCAGTCCTCAAAAGAAAAAGCAGGTTCTGTCAGATCCGTTTTTATTGTTACGCTATTCAGTCCGGAGCCAAGTCTGGTCTTATTCGCCGCACTTTCTTTTCGTGACGGGATAATTCTGGCAACAAGGACATTGCGCTTGCATAACTCGATTTCCTCCCCTTGTTCAACCAAAGCTATGTATCTGCTCAGATGATCTTTAAATTCCGCAATATTGGCAATCTTCATGACTTAATTATAGGCCTGCTACTTGGCCATGTCAAGGATTTTAGTGCCTAAAGTGAGCTAAAGTGCCTAAAGTTGTGGTGCGCGCTTTCAGCGCGGTTAATATAAATAGATTGAGCCAAGCGATACCTTTAAGGTAACCCTGAACCTTTGAACCCAGAACCTCTGAACGGTTACTATATGGCTTTCTTCTCATCACTGCCGGCCCAGGTCTGATACAGCTCCTGGTAAAGGGCGCTGCTCTCCATTAACTTCTCATGGGTCCCGTGGTCTACTATGCGACCATGGTCGATAACAATGACCTGATCTGCATGGATAATGGTAGAGAGCCTGTGGGCAATCACTATGGTCGTCCTGTCCTTCATTACCTCTTCAAGGGCCTTCTGGATCGCCTTTTCAGAGACGCTGTCAAGGGCGCTTGTGGCCTCATCCAATATAAGCAAAGGAGGGTTCCTGAGCAACGCTCTTGCCAGGGCTATCCTCTGGCGCTGTCCTCCGGATAGATTGAGCCCCCTTTCTTCCAACATTGTATCATAGCCCTGAGGAAGTGCGACAATGAAGTCGTGGGCCTGGGCAACATTTGCCGCCTTCTCCACGTCTTCTATAGTGGCTCCTCCAGACAGGCCTGCTGCAATATTCTCGTATATTGTATCGCCGAACAGAACAACGTCCTGGGTGACTATGGCCATCTGGTGTCTCAGGTCCGCAAGGGAAATCTTGCGGAGATCTATCCCATCCCAGAGTATCGTTCCGGAAGTGGGATTGTAGAACCTTGGGATCAGGTCAACCAGGGTGCTCTTACCCGCCCCACTGGGTCCGACAATGGCTAAGATCTTCCCCGCAGGTATGGTGATATCTATTTCCTGTAAAACCTGCGCATCAGTCTCAGGATAAGAAAAAGAGACCTTTTCATACCTGAGATCCCGGCGTAGTCCATCAAGGGCCTGTCCCTGGCTTTCCTCCTTTTCCTGGTCAAGAAAATGATCCACCCTTTCAAGTACACCAAGGGTCTCCTGAAATTGGGTGTAGGCCCCACCCAGTTTTTTAAGGGGAGTAAAGGCCATAACTATAGCCGTAAGGATGGAGAAAAAATCTCCAGGGGTTATCTCTCCACTAGCCACAAGGCTGCCTCCATAGCCCAGAATTGCCGCAACAGCGAGACCGGAGAGGATCTCTATCAGAAACTTTGTCCCTTCTTTGAGGCGTACGACCTTTGCCATCTGGCGATAGGTAGTCTGATTTTCTTTTAAAAATTGGCCGTCCTTGACTTTCTCCATGCCGAATATCTTTACGACCCTAAGGCCTTGAAGGGCCTCGCTCACCCGGTGAGTCAAAATAGCCAGATACCTCTGGACCCTCTTCCGGCGCATTCGTACCAATCTGGAGAGGAAACGGGTCCCCAAGGCAATAAAGGGAAGGAGAATAAAGCTCAGCAGGGCCAAGTCCCACCGCCGGTAAAGGGCCACTCCCATAAGGACGATCACAGTTGGTACCTGAAGCAGGAATGCCCTCAGGCTCTGTGACAGGATACTGCTAAGCGCCCCCACGTCATTCATAAGCCTTGAGAGTATATCCCCACTGGTGGAACGGGATATAATAGATACTGGCAGACGAATCAGGTGAGAGAAAAACCGGTTCCTCAGATCACGGACCAGTTTCATCCCCGCGGTCTGCATAAGGTATGACTGGACGAAACTACATGCGCCACGAAAGATATAAAGAATAATAATCCCAAGGGGTAGCAGATATATATATTTGTAATTCCCTTCGACAAAGATTTTGTCCATTGCCGGCTTTACGAGCCAGGCTATTGCGCCATTTATTCCCGAGACGATAAGACTGAATAGTGTGGCCAGGATTACGCGTGGAACATACGGACGAACCAGTCCCACCAACCGCTGCCAGGGGGTTGGATAAACGAGATTGATTACAGGCTTCTGCTTGTAATTTGAGCCGGATTCCGGCTTAATAGGACTATTATCAGATGGATTCACAACAGAGGAGATTACACGATAGTCAGTACCATGTCATCAGAATCGAATAAAGACCAGCACTAAAATAATTGGTAACCGTTCACGGGGTCAACTGATCCAGAAAATTTCCTTTCACCACAGAAACGCATCTGTGCTTTTTGAGCATGAGTTGTGAGCGGCGAAGTAATGTAGATAAAGTTGAATGGATAGATTCTGGGCGACTGGACGCCCGTCACGACGGACCAGGCAATAGTGAAGGAGAAGATCGATTCTGGAAATAAGCTTTGACCGATTCCAGTATGAA
>JAUWGF010000198.1:0-2820 GCA_030606515.1 Deltaproteobacteria bacterium
CATCCCGGAAACATTGCCTGTATGTTCACTGGCCATCCTTGAAAGGTCATCCCTGTATGGATCCAGGGGATGACCACTGATATAGAATCCAAGATATATTTTTTCATTGGCAAGGCATTCAAGCTCAGGCCATTCGGGTATATCAGGCAGGATCAGAGCGGACTCCTGTGGCTTCTCGGGAGCTGCCTGGGCCATAAAGTCAAAAAGAGACATCTGGCCTGAAAGCCGTTCCTGTTTTTTGGATTGGCCAAGATCCAGGGCTGCGTCCAGGACGTCAATCAATTGCGAACGTCTGTGCCCAAGGGAATCAAAGGCCCCGCACTTTATAAGGCTTTCAAGCATCCTCTTGTTAACCTTTCTGAGATCAACCCTGGAGCAGAAGTCCTCAAAGCTGGAATACTGCCCATTGTCTTCTCTTTCATGAACAATGACCTCTATTGCGCCTGATCCGACATTTTTTACGGATGCAAGGCCAAAGCGGATACTCTCCTCCTCTATTGTGAAATCCACCTTGCTGTGGTTGATGTCCGGTGGAAGGATTTGAATGTCTCTAGCCCGGCACTCGCTTATGAACTTCACCACCCCATCTGTATTTCCCAGTTCGTTGGATAACAGTGAAGCCATGAAGGGCACCGGATAGTGCGTTTTTAACCATGCAGTCTGATAGGCTATCAGGGCATAGGCCGCAGAGTGGCTCTTGTTAAAACCATATCCTGCAAAATTCTCCATCAAATCAAAGATGATCTTGGCCTTGAAATCCGGGATGCCATGCTTTATTGCACCTGATTGAAAACGGTCCCGCTGTGCGGCCATTTCCTTATGATCTTTTTTGCCCATGGCCCTTCTCAGGATATCGCCCTCAGCAAGGCTGTACCCTGCCAGTACCTGGGCTATTTTCATTACCTGTTCCTGGTAGACTATGACCCCATATGTCTCCTTAAGAATGGGCTCAAGCTCCGGCAGGAGATAGGTTACTTCAACTTCTCCGTTTTTGGCCTTTACAGCCTGGTCCACCATACCGCTTTCCATGGGCCCCGGACGGTGGAGGGCCACCAGGGCTATTATGTCAGTGAAGCCGGAGGGCCTCATGCGCTGTAAAAGGTCCTTCATTCCCGGGCTTTCAAGCTGAAATACTCCGGTGGTATTCGCGCTTGACAGGAGCTCATAGGTCTCAGGGTCATCCAGGGGAATCTTGGCCAGGTTAATATCCGTCCCAAGGTGCTCTTTGATAAGCTTGAGGGCTGTATCTATTACAGTCAGTGTTCTCAACCCGAGAAAGTCGAATTTGATGAGCCCGGTCTTTTCCACATACTTCATGGCAAACTGAGTGACAGTCTCGCCGTGTTGACCTTTGGTAAGGGGCAGATATTCCACCATGGGTCTGTCTGAGATAACCACTCCTGCTGCATGAGTTGAGGCGTGGCGTGGAAGACCTTCAAGGGATCGCGCGACAGTAAGGAGTTCTGCTATCTTCGGGTCTTTTTTCTCAAGTTGATCGAGTTTCGGCTCGAGCTTGAGGGCCTTTTCAAGGGTAATATTGAGCTGGTCAGGGACCAGTTTGGCTATGCGGTCCACCTCCTGATAAGGTATTCCAAGAGCCCTGCCGACGTCTCTGATTACTGCCTTGGCCTTCATCTGGCCGAATGTGATTATCTGGGCTACAAAGTCCTCACCACCATACTTTTCTGTAACATAGCGAATTACCTCATCCCTGCGGTTCATGCAGAAATCTATATCTATGTCCGGCAGGGATTCCCGCTCAACATTCAAAAACCTCTCAAAAAAGAGGCCGTACTTTACCGGGTCGATGTCTGTAATTCGCATGGCATAGGCCACCAGGGAGCCTGCAGCAGATCCCCTGCCCGGTCCGACCGGTATGGACTGAGACTTTGCCCAGTTAATAAAATCAGCAACTATGAGGAAGTAGGAAGCAAAACCCTTTTCCTTTATGACCGATATCTCTGTCTCAAATCTTTCCCTGTATTGGGCCTGTTCTTCTTCGTGGATTCCATCCTCCTGGAACCGTTCCTCAAGACCCTTTTTTGCAACGGCCTCAAAAAGGCCGTTGTAGGTCTCGCCTTTCTTTATCGGATAGAGGGGAAAGTGCCGTTTCCCAAGTTCCAGTTCTACATTGCATTTCTCAGCTATCTCACCCGTCATGGCCACAGCATCAGGATAGTCTTTAAATCTCTCGGCCATCTCCTCGGGAGAAGTGAAGTAGAGCTTATCCGTGGAGAATCGCATCCTGTTGGTATCATTTACTGTCTTGTTAGTCTGTATGCACAGCAGAACATCATGGGCCTTTGCATCCTCAGGGGCCAGGTAGTGACAATCATTAGTGGCAACCACAGGGAGCCCCAGTTCTTTACCAAGATCCACCAGCCCCTGGTTTACGATTGTCTGCTCGGCTATATCATTTTCCTGTATCTCCAGATAAAAACGGTTATCAAATACGCTTGCATAGGTCTCTGCAATGGCCTTTGCCCTTTTCCTGTCCCCATGGAGAATAGCAGCCGGAATCTGACCGTGAAGACAGGCAGAGAGCGCTATAAGACCCTGATTTAAATCTTCCAGGAGCTCAAGATCCACCCGCGGCTTGTAGAAAAAGCCTTCAAACTGGGCAATGCTCACCAGTTTCAGGAGATTCTTGTATCCAGTGTTATTTTGCGCCAGTAAAACAAGATGAAAGGCAGCCTCCCTTGAACTCCGGGCATTCCTGTCCTTACGTCCCTTGGGTGCAACATAGACCTCACATCCGATGATTGGCTTAATGTTATGCTTTAGGGCTTGTTCGTAAAACCTGAGCGCTCCGTACATATT